>NZ_WMDN01000017.1:0-77486 GCF_021236965.1 Photobacterium carnosum
GATTGTGATGTTGACTTTAGAGTTGGTTGTTAGCGTAAGGGTTCACTTTAGAGTTGGTCTTAAATTAACTCTAAAGTGAACACTAGAGATCAAATACGTTCGCCCTACCATTATAACGAGCGTATCGAGACCATTAATTAATATTAATGATAGCAAACACGACAACAGCCAAAACTATCATTGCTGTCATTTTGTTATATCTTGATCTCCATATAGGATTAGTCATGCCTGTTTCAAGTTTCGCTTTGTATTGCGCTAGGTAAATAAATACAGAACCGGTATAGAACGTCAGTAGCATTAGTATTAAGAAACCCAACTCCACATCAGTTAGATGTGGGGGTAATGCACTGAAGAAAAGTGCCAGTCCAATAATCTGAACAATAATAAGTAGTGCACTTACAGCAAAATTATTACGTATCATATGAGTTACAACTTGAGAATAACTCACGCTTTCTTTTTGATCTAACATTAGTCGTCCCTACCGTTATTACCGCTAAGTTGAGCTAAACACGCACTTGCTAGTACAGGAAATTCTTTTAGTATTTTTGTTAAAATGGTGGTCTTCGCTTTTTCATGATAGCAACTGCGATTCATGTCAGATGCGTATCTCCAAATTTGACAGTAACCTACCGCATTGTGTCGAATCATATTAACAATGTGGCGATGTTTTGTTTGTGTGGCCAATAAGCTCCACTCGCAACCGTCTCGATGTGACTCCTCATACCATTCTTTAGTTGCTTGTAGCCAAAAGCTATAGCTTTTGATAGGTAAAGGCGCGTCCAGCTCCTTTAATAACAATTCATTCTCATCTTCGCTTAAATGTTCTTTGTTATATAATGCCCACTCTTCAATATGTTCTAATTCCCATGCGTAATATTTATGATCACTATCAAGACCTAGTGATAATATTTTTTGTAGAGGAGGAAGTTGCTTAGGACGCTTTAGGATTTTAACTGGTTTTACTCCATCAGCTAAAAACGTTAATACTGAATACATCTTTTTTGCATCTTGCTGACTGTATTTGTGATATTTCATGAGGTTCTTAGTGTTAAGAGGACATAAATCACCATCCTCAATAAAAGCAGCGTGTTGAGATGCTGTAATACTGTAATGGGCTGAATTTATTTCTCCGTCATCCCAACTGTTACTATTAATCATTGCTGCGCGTTTTTTTTGATAGAGTTCATTAATACTGGCGCGCTTCACTGTATTGAACGCGTAATCGAGAGTCTCACAATCCGTTGTTAACTGTAATGGACGAAAAATTTCAGGTAGAGGTTCATTCTTCGCAACACCTTTAAATAACGACTCGAATAGTTTTTTGATTGAAATGTCAGGCAATTCATCGCCAACTATTTTTGCATCACTACCATGCTGCCCAATCCCTAGTGATATGATCTTATTGGGAGTAATACCATACCCGTAACCAAAATTAGTCCCGTATACAGTATATAATCGATCAACGACAGATTTAGATAAACCATTTTGTTCATAATATCTGAAAATTGAACAGTAAAAATCAATGATTTTATTTTTATCTTTAAATGAATCATTTGCACTCAACTGATCACTGTAGTCACCAATATTTTTCTTCGCAGACCCCGCACAGTAGGTCTCCATTTTATCAAAAACGCCTCTAACTAACGTTTCAATGTGATTAATTGTCATTTTTATAACCTTGTTAATTAAATTTATACATGTATTTTTACATGATTAGCTTTATGCGCAATAGCTATCGTATCGTTATTAACCTACAAATTTATTGTTCTGTTAACCCTATGATGCTTACAATATAAAAAATTAACGTTATTAAGGGATACAGATAAATGCAAAGAGCAAAAAATCTTATTGATATGATTACCTCTCATCCTCAAAAATCGAATGATTGCATAGAATCATCCCCTGATTATCTTGTATGGGCACCGTTACTATCTCAATATAGTGATATTACCGCTTTAGAGCTAGAGAGTATTACGCGTAAGTTTGAAGGCTCGCCATTATCGTTAAATCCAGAGCAAAAGGAACTCGCAGTAAATGCTGCAATAAAAATTGCGAGTCAAACGAAACTAGAGCTATTCAAAACATTAGTACAAATGCAGCTAAACTTAACGGATGCTGTCCATCTAATTAATTCGACAAAACAAACTCCATCCTCGATAGCGAACGTCGTTGACGACCATTCAGAATGCCGAAACAATACAGATGCACCAATACCTGATGTTATTGATTACGCCTTAGAAATAAAAAACATTCAAACCTCATTAAGTAGCCTCATATCTATGTCGGAATTACGTAATGAGCACGTCGAATGTGATAGAACTATTGATGTTAATATGGTTTCAGTTATTGAAAATGCTATAAAAGCTGCAATAACTAGCAGTGAAGCTAAAACTGGCAGTGATGAAGGTCTTATCGAGAAAATAACTGCAGATAACGCTCAATTAATAGAAACAGTAAATAACGTATCTTCTAGCAATAGTAAAATGTTAGAACAAATTGAACTGCTAACAAGTGAGTGTAATGCCCTTACAGAAAAGTTGGCTTCTTCAGAAACCAAAGTTGCTCAGTTAATGAAAGAACGGAGCCCAGACCAGAAACAATTAGATAAGTCGCAAAATAAAATTGACTCACTTAAAACAACTGAAGTGGAGCTAAAAAAACAAATAAAGGGGTTCGAAGAGCGTATGGGCACCCTCATTAAGCAAAACTCAGATCAGCAACAGCGATTAGAAGATTCACAAGATCGATTAATGAAAGCTGTGGACGCTAAATATTTAGCTGAAGGTGAACGAGATAAATTATTAGCAAAATTAGAAAAGAAAACTGCTCGTAAAGACAAAAAATCTGATGTATTAGATAAAATGAGCCTTGTCGCAAGCCAAATTAATAATGAACTGAATGATAATATCGAATCGAATGATAATATCGAATCAACTATCTGATATTTAGAATAATTTACTTGCACTGCCTGATGTCTAGCTCATATTTCAATCAAGCTAGACATCAAAAATCATTAAGTTAATTTAAAAAATAACACGTATTTTTAGTTGGAAGCTGTGTAACACTACCACTCAACGCTCTTGACATTTTCCATGCTTTTGCGCGTCTTGCTCGACTATTCAATGTTAAGTGTTCAATAGCATCAGGCATTGAACCAACCTGTTCAAACACGGAAAAAATGCAGTGTGTACTGTCCATGAGTTCGATTCTAAATTTTTCTGTCGTAGCTCGATCATAATTAGTGACTGATAATTGATATTGAGTTATTCGTGCAAATTGCTCAGTTGCTAGTTTGTGATTCAACGTGTCGGAATATTTCTCTTTAATGAGTGCATCAATATCGTCACGAATACCGTTATTATCTGCATCAACACCCGTTAAATCGTTGGTTTCCGTTTCAACGTCTATGTTCATATGACCGAGATCTCTCGCCAGGTTTTTTATTGCCAGTTTTTGAGCCATTAACGATCTAATGTATTTTTGCGCAGCAGCTTTTTGGGTTGGGTTGCTCCCAAATTTAGTCTCAATTAACGCATCAGCTTCATCAGGTATACCGTTATTGTCAGCATCGTAAGCACCAAGCTCAAAATGATGTTTAGTTACGGTATTAGTATCGGTTACGGTATTAGCTAATGCGCTACCGCTTACAGCTAATGTGATTAAACTTGCAGTTATCAATTTTAATATTTTCAACGACATAACTTTACTCAATATGATTTTTTAAATTAGTAGTAAAAAACGTTTGTACGAAAGAATCTCGTTCATTTTTATCAATGATCCCGTTAACTATTTTAGTGATGCCTTTAATCGCATATTCGGTTCTTAATGCCTTTGAATTTGCAAACAGAATCGATGGGGTTTTATTTAATTGCCAATCTCTAACTCGAAATGAATGTAAGCACATTGCTGTGCCGATCGTGCGCGTGTTTAGTAAGGAGTTGTATTCGAATGATTTAAGTCCTGTAGTGTCAGTACAGAGCGCACGAAATCGCGTAACGCTGTAGAAATAGTGCCATTCTGCGAATGTATCAAATCAGTAATAATTGCTTTATCAACTTCAAATTCGTGAAATACAGAGTTGCTTGTCATGTTTAATTATCACTCGTTCAATAAAAGGATATTTTATCTTGAACGAGTGCAAATTATATTTATGTAATCGCCTGTAAATGCTTTCCCCAGAAAAAATAAATAATAACGCTGATTGTTAAATATGAATTAATATTCAATAAATCAGCATAAAATGATATTAATTTTAAAGTACCAAATTATCCCCTCCTTTATACGTATTTTACGACTGCGTTTTTATCTCTCGCTCCGCTTGATTTTTTAAAGATATATTTTTCTAATTCGCATTCTTAGGCGATCAACTGTCATAGCCTTTAGCATTTATCATTAAATTATAGATAAGCCAGCTATGCAGCTTACAGGCATCAAGAAACACATAATATGATGTAAAACTTAGGTATTGAACTTAAAATTATAGTTCAGGTTGTCTTTTGCTGTTGTGTATTTTTCATAATCAAAACAAATAAAACAAAATAATAACAATTGCCCATTTAAATTGTTTGAACTCAAGAAAAATCGAAGATTTGGAGTGAGTTTAAATAATTAAATCTTTTAATGCCTTTTGTTTAAGACCTTTGTTTAAGATCTTTTATTGGGTTAGTTAAGTTATTGAATTTAAAGGGCTGAAAGGTGACTTCTCGGGCAGGTTTGAAGACTAACTCGGGCAGGTTTGAAGACTATGAGCTGTATTAAGTAACAGGTTATACAACGCTTATGTACACATTATATACATGTTATCAATTTCAATTTTAATGGTTATTGTTGAAATAAAAACAAGCAATAATTAATTATTAGACTTACAACTTTAAAATTAGTTGTTGTGAATGAAAAATGAATATAA
Source organism: Photobacterium carnosum (assembly GCF_021236965.1). NCBI lineage: Bacteria > Pseudomonadati > Pseudomonadota > Gammaproteobacteria > Vibrionales > Vibrionaceae > Photobacterium > Photobacterium carnosum. The sequence goes on from NZ_WMDN01000017.1 coordinate 4,907, forward strand.
ACTCAGGCAAATCGTTTTATTTCTTGCCTGAGTTGGATTTATTAATGTCAAAAATTGAATGCGATGAAGTTGCGATTGCAGATACAGGTAGTAACTGTTTTTTGAAACAATCAAATGCATTAACTACGGCCGCATATACATTAACGCGCAATGAAAAACGATTGATTTATATCGTTGTAGAGATCTTAACGACAAATAATATTCCAGAAGTCCGTGGCCGTTATGACATTGAAATTCACCATGGCTATTATCATCGGCTTTTTGGCGGCGGCAATAATGTTGCGCGTGATATAAATGAAGCGTCTCGGCTCTTAAATACACGCGAAGTTATTTTTTATCTTCCAGAAGAAAATGGTGATGGTGATAGCGAAGACGATATTGCACTTGATGGATTAAGTTGGACAGTCAAACGAGGAACGCGACCAAAATTGGGTCTAACGTTATTATCAATAAACGCAGAAGTAGCCGATTTTATGTTGGCCACACATCAGTTTACTGGCTACTATTTGCGAGATGTGGCTAGTTTAGATCGTGTTATCTCAATGCGATTGTATGAAAGCATTATGCAATGGCATAACAGAATGAAACGAAACGAACAATCAGTCACTTTTAGTTATGAGTGGATAATGGATCGCTATCAATTGCCGGCATCCTTGCGAGTTATTACTGATTTTCGTAAACGTTTTTTACGAGTAGCAACAAAAGAAATTACAGATAAAACGGATATAGACGTTAGATTTGAAGAACATACCCGTCGAGAAGGGAGAAAAATAGTATTAGAATCTATAACTTTTTACTGGAGTAAGAAGCGTCGGAACAAAAGCAAGAAATCGTTATGCGATAACGATTATATTGAAACTAAAACGGCATCACTACAAATGCCGCTTTATGAGTCAATGCAAACAGAATGTTTTATCCTTGCTAGTAAAGATTATCTAAACGCTATTATTAGTAATGGTGCAAAATTAGAGCTACCAAAACCTTCATGGTTTACACATTTTATTCATGCTCATAAATTTGTTACAGGATTACTGCCTGATCTTAAATATATGAATATTGCAAAAAAAGTGCTTAGTGAACAAGAGTATAATTTTTTGTCGTCAAAAGGTCATATTTAATGTTGCAGCAAAAACGAGCCTGTTTAGTTTGTTTGACTAAACAGGCTTGTTTGTTATTTATCGTAGAGAGATCGAAGTTGCTGAACATCAAACATAAACTCTGCGTGACCATCCTTAACATCGCTATCGGGATAAATTGGGAGCTCTAATTTACCGCTATCCCCTTGCAGATTAAAACCAATATGCTCAGTTTCACCCGGTCCTACATGTTGTTCATTAATAATCACACCAAAACTGGCATCACTACGGACAGTAACTATGCCCTCTTGAGGACCTGTAGCTATGTTTCCTGAGTCAGTATGCAACACGGAAGATGTGATTACGGCTGCGGGTTTGTCGTTCTTTAGTAACAATTTTCGGGAGATAGGTAATGCAGTAACAGCTTTTAATTTAATCCAGTTATCAGGCGTATACATAAATGTAACGCTAGATGTTCCGATGTTACCGAATGCGTCTTTTGCACGAACTGTTAATGTGTACTGTTGAGACTCAATCATCGCAGGGAAAATACGAGGCTGCTCAATTTTAATTTTATTTTTATCGATATTACGATAAGCAAGATAAATGTTATCTTTCGATGGTCCACCTTTCAGAGTGATATCTAAAATCCGTGATTCAGACATATCTGCAATATTTACAGTTAATCCATTAATGCCATGAACCATCCCTTTAACGGGTTGGCCGTTGTAATCAATAGTTATTTGTGGTGCCTCAGCATCATTAGTGAATTTTGCTACATTTTTTGTTGTAAAGTTTCGGTGTGCCTCCATTATGACAGCATCAATATCATATACGCCATCAGGCAGTTTTGATAAATCGAATGCGAATTTGTAATTATCTGAATTTTCCTCCCATTTTGTACGAGGCACATTTAATTTTTTACCGTTGCTATTGAGATAAGCGTCAGTAATACGAACGGAGTCAAAATAATAGCCTCGGCTTGGTTGATTAGCTAAAACGGTTACTATCTTAGTTGATGGCTCCCATTCAGTTGACGTAATTATTGGTAGTGCCGAGTTATTCCAATGAACACTCGCCCATCCTGGTTGTGAGAACAGTGAGCCGTCCTTATTTTTTAGAGTGGAACCATAGTGCCAATTACCTATTGTTCCCTTGTTGATTTCTTTTGGTGGATCATAGGTAATAACACAAGAAGTTTCTCCTGCAGGGATAGTGCAATTACCCATATGTTCGAAAAATTGTTCATATGGACGTGATTGAGCAATAATTTTTGATGCCAAGATCTTAACGGGCATCTCATTGACATTAATGTGACGACTCCATGACGACCAGCCTATATCTGAATATTCATAACTATTGCCAAGACGAACAGGTTGTTTTACGACGTCTTCTGCTAGTTTAAGATTGTAACCATTAATGTATATGCCGCCATACTGCCTTTTATCATGCATTGATACGTAGTTGCCGTCAGTAAATCCATAAGGATCGGTATAAATCACATATACTGGTTCCCCTTTATCATTATCAATGATCTGAGAATGACCTTTGGGAATTAATCCACCCCTCGCATGAGTGTGAAAGTTATCATAAGGCACTTGATACATTGTTTTGACGGGATTAGTGAAGACCTTCATACCAGGCTTGTACGTTTCAAAGCCTTTGACTCCACCAATCGATTGATCTGAGTTTGGATTATATATAGCCACCAATGACGCACTGCCATTTACGTTGTCGTAATACATTTTTTGCGCGAGTGAATACTCGGTATTACCGGCATTATCATGCACTTCAAACTGTAATGTGTATATTTCAGTTGCGTTATTAGACGGGAACCAACCGCTACCATTACCAATCGATGCCATTTTGCCTTGGCTGTCATAATTAACTTTTGATCGCTTGTATACGGAGCCATCTTCGCGCTTAACAATGGCAAATATCTCACTAATCCCAGAGAGTTCATCTGAGATTTCTGTCGCCCGATATTTATTATCCTCCCAATAACCGGTATACCAAACATTAGGAGGAACATCTTTTCCGCCGAGGCCCCCGTATGATTGCGCGACGATAGGACCAACTTTTGGCGGAGTTAGATCGATTGTAATTTTGTCGGTTGTAGTGCTAATTAACGTCCCTTTCAAATCAAGAGTTTCACTAATTATAGAGTATTCACCTGACTGCAGTTTGTTACTTACAGTAAATTGCACGCCATAAAATGTTTGGTTATTTACTGTAAGTCGGTCATGAGTATTGATGACGTGACTGGTTTTAGTCGCAATAGTAAGATCACCCGCGTCTTTTATTGTCATGCGCATACGACGATCTAATCCTGCACTCATCGTAATGGTTACATCGCCATTAGGGTTGAAGAATTTTTGAGATAAGGCAGCTTCTTTATGTTCGCCTTGTTGATCAGTGTAACCGATAGAGATCACTTCAGCGTTTACTGCTGTCGAACTAATTAATAACGCTATCAATATTCCAAGTTTTTTCTTGTTAATCATCATCTATTTACCACGATTTTAATATTTAGCGTTATTGTAACTAATATTTATATATTTAAATTGTGGTAATGAGGCTTAAATGCCACCGCTTATTGAAATTATCGTAAGGTGACTACGGGGATATTGTTAATATTGGCATATGGGAATAAACAATAAACGATAGCAATAACTCACGCTATTACTATCGTTTATTGCAACTTTTTTTGAGTTCGTAATCTTCAAACCTGCCCGAGTTAGAAAATATAATTGTTATTAATCAGTTTGTTAAGCAGCATCAAAAAGCAACGCAAATTTTTGCATTGTAAAAATCAACTTAAAAAGGCATTATTAATGCAAATAATTAATTAATTCTGTTATTTAGCATGAATGGCTTCAACAGCTTGTAAGTTGACCTTAGTATGTTAACTACGATTTCAGATAGTAAAAATATCCATTAATAATAGAGGTCTTCAAATCTGCCCGAGTTCGACACTGGATGAAAAAAAAACACAAAAAAAACTAATAAAGTCTATTATTTGTCACTTTATTAGCTTTTTATGTGAAATTGATTAGTTAATTTAAACATATTAACTATTTGTTAAACTCTACCCCTTTTAGATAGGGTTATTCTAGTTGAGCCAATTTCATCGGTGTAACCATACCAATCATTCGTTTCTAAACATTCCATTAATTCGTTTATTGCGTGATGATAGTTTTTTCCTGCGATACGAAAATCATCATGTGATAACTCGAAAACCTCGCATATATCGGCATCAATAAACTCTACGCACACAAACGGAAATGTATATCGGGGAATTGGAATGCCAGCCAACCGACCAACATAGCTATACATGTACGCCTGTATGTCATATTTTAAGTCAGCAAAATAATAAATAACTTTTAATGGATTAGCCGAGCGAGAGGTTTTTAAGTCTACAGGTACGCCATCGTAAGATAACCAGTCGAAACGCACTTTTAGCCAGCGCCCAGTCTCAGGACAAAGAGCTATAACAGATAGTTCTGATATACCGTCTGATAGTAAAGTATCTGCCCACTCATTATTACGTACAGTTTTACATGCTCGATGTGCATCATCCCAGACGACAGCATCAATGCCTGTTTTTCCTTGATTTGCCTCTAAATGTCGTTGCTGCATTACATCGAATATAAACTCACCGAGACAAGGATCATGTTCAATTAGGCGTTCGATAAGAACGGCTTTAGTTCCTGATAATTTAAGCCCATTCTCTTTACAAAGAGATTTAATATCCTCGCTTGAAGATAATAGATTTGGATTTTCTGCTTGTGATAGTTCGCGGAAATAACGGTCATAAAAACCATTTGGTTCTAAGATTAACTCATGAGCATAAGTACCCGCATCCAAGGTGTATTCCATCGCTTTTGATGTTCGTTTTCGATTAACAGGATCGATGTAATGTCTATAATAGTGCGCGGGAGAAGTTAAGAATTTTTTTATCATACTAGAGCTAAATGCTGGCAGTGAATGATAAACATCGTTAGGAATGTCAGTATATATACCCGCAATTAAATCGCCATTAGCATCAAGAAAGTTCGGCTTACCTTGATCGTCATAGCCCGCTTTGACGGTAAAATTTGCTTTAGCGTTTATATCATCAATATCAGCTCTTTTTGCTGAAATTAGACCTGATTTAATTGTTAATTCCTGTGATTTAGAGTTCACAACGGGAGTGATGGTGGATGCCGATTTATTAGTTACTTCAACACCTTTTACTTTAACGATCTTCGGCATATTTTTTTGGATTTTTTCTATCATTCCCTTTTCAGGGTTCCAGTTACTATCCATAACATCGACAAATAAACTACCCATTGAAAACATAATAAACCCCTAAAATTCAATCAATTAACCTGTGTATTTATTATCACATGAGTTCTAATATGCGCTAGTGGCTGATAAGTTTTTGGATAACATCATTTAAAGTAATGCACTTACAACCAAGTAAGAACTTGCACGTTCAAAAAATAGCGTTACTATTAATTGTTATTATTTTTATCATTGAATGTTCAGGTTATGAATACAGAAAAAAAACGTTACTTATCACTAACAGGTAATTCACCATATTCAGTTTTGAAGTGGCTACAATACAATAAACAATACCAAGTAATAGAAAAATCAATTATTGACGATCAATTTTTAACATTGGTTTTTAATGATACATTCCGAAAAAAAATAGCAGCAGATATAGAAAAAGCTAATGATATTTGTACCCGATACAGAACATCATTACTAAAAGTTCTGGATGTGGTGTGTGAAAAATTCCCTATTATCACCATTTCCCGCAAAGGTGTAAGTTCTTTTGTTATAACTCTTGTTGTCAATAAGTCTATTGAGCTTACTACTGAAGCACTCACGCTAGAGAAAGCGTTTGAGGATGCGCGGGTACTTAATAAATCTTATAATTGTGCGCATTTTGCTGATGTAACATATATTGGCAGTTGGTTCTATGAGTTGCCGATCAATAAACAATTAACCATTCTTTACAAGACAATTATTGGTGATTTTGGAGAGAATTATTACTCCCCAACAATGGATCTGCTAGAGAAGAAACGTATTGAGCATAACATTGTCGTAGGAACTAAATCATACGATTATTTTATTGATAACATTACGGGTATGAAAGTTTACAACCCTTATCGATTAACATCTGAACCTGCATCTCGCTATGGGCGATGTTATCTGGATTGGTATCAAAACGTGGAAAAAGAAGGTTAATTTACAAACGAAAAAAATCCAATCAAACAACAGTGCATTCGGTTTGATTGGATTTTTTGTTGTATTCAGATTACGATTTTGACTTGAAAAACACAGTGGTTAAAGGCCAAAAGCACGACACGATAAATATTATCAACGTCAAAGGAGGTAAGATTTTAGGAAACAATACGATGTAGTATGTGCATAACCCCGTATGATTTAAGATAAAATCCCAATGTGGAGGATATATTCTTAATTCCTCAGCAAGAATGACCTGTGTGAACACGCCAGTAATGAATATAATAAATAATACTAAGGATATTAAGTTTATTCGCTTTAGCGTGTTGTATGTTGATCGTGCCTCAGTATCATCATAAAAATGATTCGCTTTATTGCCAGATAAAATGGTGAGAGCTGAAAATAAAGCAAGCGTAGTGATGGTTGCAGCATTAACAGCATAAATGCTGATTTTCGAAAGTATTGGTATCGAAATCGTGTACATAGGCATTAAAATGGCGGTAATGAAGGCTATAATAGTCCCAGGTGCCCAATTAAAATCTAATTTCAACATGATTGGTTCACTTCAAATAAACTCAATGCATTAGCTACACAAAAGTTACTTGGTTTTGTTCCATGGCTAGTATCAAAAAATTCTTTTCTTATACTAACTGCATCTTCAAGATAAATGAGGTCGTTAGCTAATTCCCATTGCCCATTAGTTAACCAAGATAAGTTATGTATATGGTCTATCGTAAGGATACCCGTTGCGGGTTTTAGTTGATCAACTAAAAAACCGGAGATTGGTAATCCTTTATCAAGCGGCAGGCGAATGCCAGATGTTGATTCATATGATGTAAACGTTACATTATCAATAACGGATACGAAAATGTCGTTTTTTTGGCGCAAAATATCGCCAGAACTTGTTAAGTAAAACATAATTAGTATTTATCCTTCTAAAAATGCAGTGAAAATGCAATATATTTGAATTGCTGTTGCCAAATAGTTTGGCACTTACAACAGTAAATACATTGTGTTGATAGCAATGGTCCAACTCTTAATTCATCAAAATATGCGGCATGAACAAACGAGTTACAGTCTGGACACTTGTTCATGCTACTGACAACAAAGCTGTCATCCCCATTTAATTTTTTAACACTAATAACGAACTGATAGAATCTTTCGTATGATGTATGGCAGTTACAACAAGTATAATTAGCTAAAAAACCATTTTTACACTCTTTAATATCACACAACAACTCACTACAGCATATTTTGCAAATATCCAAAACCTTTACCACCTAAATCTTACGTTTTTAATGACAATTGTTCATGAATATATAACACTCAATTTAACATCCGTTAAAGGATAATCATATTTGATATTAAATTGTGTTATCACTTTAGATATTGCAGGAAGAATAATAGCCAATTTTGACGGTTTAACTATAGTTACTACAGAGGATGAATAAACGTCCATTGTTAAATAATCAGTTAACTCACTCTTCGCCATCGAAAATAATGCTGTTATAGCCGACGACATAACTGATTGACGACGAGCGAGGGGTAAATTTTCAATGTTAAGGTTAAAAATAACGTTAATATTTTTATCAATGAAAACGTCAAGGTAATATTTCTGAAGGGCTAAAGGGCTGATTGTTTTGGCCGCTAGTAATATCTGATGAGAGTTGTCACTATTTTTAATAATTGTATATACGTTACCATGCTGATGACAACCATCAACCATCCCTTGATAGATCGTTTCGTCGGAACCGCTATTAATGACAATAGAACAGAAATAATCAGTACAGCACGCTCCGAGACATCGCATACCTGTTTTGAAATTAACTTTATTAAATCGAAACGCCTCTATTTGCTGACGTTGATTTTTATTAAGCATTACAGGTACATTTTTTACTAATTGACGAGATTGATCCGTTGTTAAACTAAACGGTAGAGCAATGATGCTTAATTCCTTTTCACATCCATCTTCACTTAAAACTTGTTTTTTTACTTTAAAATTTTCCATTAGTAATCACTAATCAATTATGACTTGTACAAATATTTTGGCATTAACTCCCGTATGCGCTAGTGCCTCCAATATACATTGGACATACATTGGATAATTTTATTGTAAGGCAAATACCTAATTTGTTAGATGCTGTAGTGAACGGTTAAATAGCCGGTATTAATATCAATATCATTGCGAATATTAAATGTGGTAAGTAAGTAACGTATTACACTAAGTGCAGATTTTAACTCGTGTGGGTAAACGGCAAGATAAAAGCACAAGTTTGGTGTGGTTGCGTCACTATCAACGTTATAGTTGAACCCCATCTTGTGTAATTTGCTATTAACTTTATTAATCTCGTTTGATTTCAGTTCTTGAAATTTATCTTTAGTCACCGAGGCTATAATATTAACTTCAGCCAATATATACTCATCCTCACAGCTAGCATCCTTGCGACTTTCGATGATAGTTGCTAGCTTTAATGGATTGGGGACATAAGCAGCTAGAACTAATTGCCATTCGGTAGGGCTAATTTCGTGAACGGCATAATAAATCCGATCAATTTCTTCAACGTTGCGTGTTAAATACGCTTTAAGTTCATTATTAGTTAAATGCACTAATTTTTCAGCTAACTTTACAGCGTTAGATAGCGAAGCGTTACCTAACGCTGCTGTGCAAGATGGAAATGTAAGTGTATTACGTCGAAAATTTTCAATGGTATCAATAGGTACACCGCTCCAACTAAGATTAAATAGTCCTGCCTCAATAAGCGTAAGTGCATCACTATCAATTTGTAATGGAATAACGACACAATCAAGATCGCAATATTGAGCTTTATCATTTTGATGATTAAAGCGATAACATTTAAATGGTTCTAACGACATTTGCTTACCTATAATTTAAATTGAACATGATTATCAAGGTCTGAATAAAAATCCAAACCAACGACTCGGCAGCGTCGAGTCATTTCAATTCGTTGATCCACAGAATCAGCATACTGTTGAATTTGATCAACGATCCGTGAGGCTGGTAATGCAGCTAATTTTGCGGCTGCTCTACGTTCTTCGTTGTTGCTACACCCCAAATTTTTCATATCCACTTTCCGCAACAATTTGTACGCTGCATTACGCGGAATTTTAACTTTTAATTGATGGCTGGATGATTGCATTTTAAATTCCTTAGTATCTTGATTGTTCCCTACTAAATAAGTAGAGAACAAATTTTAGTTATCACGGCATGTTTACTTCGTTAGCTGACAATCTTCTTCCTCAACGCCAGCATCTTCGATATCTTCAAGAGAGCGGACAATAAGAACTGTTTGTAATCCCTCATATAACTTATCTAACACTGATACTTGTGCGAAATATGTTTCATCACACGATGATGTGTCGCCTACAGCTACGGCACAAGTACGCCAAGGTGAATCAATCCCTTGTGGGTCATAGCATGATAGATAAGTGTTACCATTTTTTTGTTTACGACAAAGCAAGTAGCAAAGGTTATTTTTATCTGCAACATAAACGCCTTTACCTGAATCTGTATCTTTATTAACTTGAGTCGATTTATCAATTAGATACGCACGTTCATGCTTGTAATGATTAGAGATCTCATAACCTTTTTTACGCTTAGCTGATACCGCTTTTTGAACAGCCCTTGCAGCATCTTGAGGGAATGCGGTCGTCATTATAGGTTGAGGTGTAGTATTTGAGCCGACACGTCCATAATGGCGATAAACAGTGTATTCATTTGATTCTTGATCTTGCAGAGTAGAAACGTTATAGAATTTATCTGAATTTGTAACTGAATCTTGAAAATTCATTTCTATCTTTTCAATTAAAATTGAATCGTTTGATAATGCAGACATTTTTATTGCTCCATTGCAATGTTTAATTATTAACTGCATTTATTGTCACACGGTTTTCGAATCGCGCTACCCTCGCCCAATTTGGCTAGTGTCGTAGTTGGATTACAATTGGTGGGGGTGTAATGCACAAACAATAATTCACATCACTTGTGCATTACGATTTACGTTTAGGCGCCAAGTAATATTTTAAATAGCATTAATGATCCCATGCCGCTAATTACAACCCAAATAAGATCGAATTTTAGACTCACTAATGTACAAACAATGGCTGCTAAAACTTTTGGATTATCTAAAGTGAACGCAAGATGTGGCGCAGTCCCCAATATTTCAACAGCTATAATTGCGGGAAGAACAGTAACAGGGACAAATCGAAGTGTTTTCTTGAATCTCTCAGACATTTCAAAACGTCCAGCGAGACCTATAACGGATAGTCGAACAATATAAGTAGCCATTATCATTGCTACACATAGTAAAATAAAGTATGAATTAGACATTATAAAACCGCCCCTTCGTTATTATTGTGATTCTTTACCAATGCCTGTTTCTCCGTTGCAACATCCATTCTATATCCCGCAAACACGCCGAGAATGGCAGCAATAACAAGACCTAGTGAATAAGGTAAGCCTGATAGTAATAATCCAGATATTGTTGCTACAATTGCAGCAGTAATACATTCTCGATTGTGTAGTTGTGGAATTACGATAGCAATAAACGCAGCGATCATCGCAAAATCTAATCCATAATTTGCGATTTGTGGAAATGATGAACCGATTGCTGCGCCTAGAAGATCTGCAATTACCCAATTTAGCCAAAAACCAAACATGGCTGCTAAGTAAAAAATATGCCGAGATTTTTTCCCCTCTTTCATGTGATTAATGGTCGAAGCGTAAACCTCATCAGTTAATCCGTAACTCATGAGCATTCGTACGTAAAATGGATATTCTTTCATGTGATCTGACATGGACGCCGAATATAATAAATGGCGAAGATTAATGACGAATGTAGTGAATGCTATAACAGCAATACCTGCAGATGCCTGAACGAGTCCGATCGCAACCATTTGTGCCGAGCCAGCAAAAACAGTAAATGACCAAATGGTACTTTGAGCAATTGTCATTCCAGCTGTAACACTAAGTGCACCGACGATAAATGAAAAAGGAAAGGCACCTACGCATAATGGACCTATCGCTTTCAATCCGCCCAATATCATTACTTTAGTTGTTTTCATAAAATTATAATTTCCTCGTTATTTTATTCTCTCTATTTTTAGGCTATTACTGGATTCTTACGCTTTCAACAATAAACGTTGGCATTTACGATCAATGTCTCTTTTATTACATATATCTAAATATATCATTACAATACATACTCAATTTGTCATAAGTATTAATATACCAATTGAGCAATAACAAATTTATCGTTAGTTAACTACGATTATTTCGACGGAAAGAAAAAATGAAACGAGTAATTAATGCAAAACAAGCACCAGAAGCTATCGGACCTTATTCTCATGCGAATGCTTTCGGTGCAATGATTTTTACTTCTGGCCAATTACCCGTGTCTGAAGGGAAAATTGTTAGTGGTGGTATTATCGAACAATCAAAACAATCACTACTCAATCTTCAGTATGTATTGAAAGCTGCACATGCAGATATGACTACTGTAGTTAAAACTACGTGTTATTTAGCAGATATTAATGATTTTGCGGCTTTTAATGAAGTTTACAAAACATTCTTTAAATCTGACTGCCCGGCACGATCTTGTTTCGCTGTAAAAGATTTGCCATTGGGTGCGCTTATTGAAGTAGAAGCAATTGCTTGCCGAAAGTAGGAGAATGTCATGAAAAATCAAACTAAATGGAATAGCTACAAAAAGATCATCAATACCGTTGTAAAACCTGCGCTTGGTTGCACCGAGCCTATCGCTGCGGCTTATGCTGCATCTGTTGCGGCTGAAATGCTTCACTCTGCACCAACTCGAATTCATGTCGAAGTTAGCTCAAATCTGTTTAAAAATGCGATGGGGGTGTTTGTCCCAGGTACAGGTAAAATTGGTTTAGCTATCGCAGCTGCAGCTGGTGCTATCTATGGGAATCCTGAATATGGACTTGAAGTGCTTGCCGGTATTAATCAGTCTGATGTCGATCGCGCACAAAATCTAATTGATGCTGGTTCGGTTACGGTTAAGCGAAACGTAGAAACAAAAGAATTTATCTATTGTTTTATTGAAATGACTGATGGTAATCATGTTGCAAAAGTGGAGCTTCAGGGCGGGCATACTCAAATCGTTAAAAAAATTCTAGATGATGTAGTTGTATTTGAGCAACCACAAAATAAGTTAGTTTCAACTGGATCCGTTTGCGACGATGTGGATATTTCCTTAGCTTACATTTATGAATATGCAACAACGGAAAAATTTGAAAATATCAAATTCATTCTAGACGCAGCTGATATCAATATCGCTTTATCTAACCACGGATTAGAACATCCTTATGGCTTGGAAATTGGCCGTACATTAGCCGACGCGATGAATGAAGGGATAATTACTGATGATCTAATGAATGATATTATCATGCGAACTTCTGCAGCTTCAGATGCTCGTATGGGTGGTGCAACTCTTCCCGCAATGAGTAATTTTGGCTCAGGTAATCAAGGTATAGCCGCAACAATCCCTGTGGTTATCACTGCTAATTACTATAACCAAGATCAAGAGAACTTAGCTCGAGCATTGATTATTAGTCATTTGACTGCAATTTATATCAAATCGTTTTATCCGCCATTATCTGGTTTCTGTGGTAATACAGTTACTAGCGGTGCAGCTTCAATGGCAATGGTATATCTAGCTGGCGGTACGTTTGAACAATCTTGCTCAGCTCTTCAGAATTGTATTAGTGATGTCGCAGGGATGATCTGTGATGGAGCGAAAGCTACTTGTGCCATGAAAGTTAAATCAGCAACTTGTTCTGCATGTGCAGCTTTCTTGTTAGCAATGCATGATCAGTGTGCCAGTGAACAAGGTATCGTTGCCAAAAATGTTGAGCAAAGCATTAGAAATATCGGGCGTCTAGTTACTAATGGCATCTCTGCCGTAGATACGGAAATTATTGATATAATGTCAGCTTAATGTTTGAACAAAAACGAGCCCAGTAAGCTTAGTGAGCTCGTTTTGCTAAAAAATATTCAGTTGTACCGCACGTCTCTCTCTTGAAAATAATTCAGTGATAATTTCCGAACGCACTTCCGTTGATGAAACACTTGAATCATCCATATTTGTGTAATTTAGCCACAATAATCGCTTTAAAATAGCCCCTACCTTATTTTTCGCGTTAGCTAAAATGAAATAAAAACTATTTTCGACATCCCATTCATCATTTGATTCCGCTATTTTGTAAGGTTCCGGTTTCTGTATCATACGTTGACATTGCTCATTCCAGGTCTTAGCAAAGTTACAGGGATTGTCCTTTATCATCTCAATAGCGATTTCAGTAATCGGAAAATCAGTATCATCTTCGATATGAGATAAGAAGTATTCGGATTTTTCAACACGAGTAATCATTCTTTCTCTGCGCACGTCGGCTTTTTTAACGTAGCCTTTTTGACCTGACGTAAAGATGCTACTGGTGCGAACAGCATCAAAATATTGTTCTACACCAAACATTTTAAGAAAGTTATGCATGTGGTTAAACTTAGGATTGCATTCGCTCATACCGAGGCAATGGGTGCGAGAAAACAAATAATCGTTTTTTCCCCTCTTCGCAGAAAGTAATTTCAATATATTATTATTGGTTAATGCGATGGGCTTACCGTCAGGCATTTTAATGCTTCGTGTTGGAATACCTAAAATTACATCCTTGATTCCTAATGAATCTAGCATCTTCGTTGCATGATCAACGATATCGTCAACAGCATATTGGTGCACAGGAAGAATAACATTTGCATGTTTGGCTATATTGCGTATCTGTGCACGATGCGCGATCAGCTCATTTCGTTGTTTCTCATGATCCATTGGATTGTCATTAAGTACAAAATAAAAGTTTTTACGAGCTGATGGTCTAACTAATTTGAGTATTTGCTGATAATGCTCATAAATTTCTATAGATGACGTCATCTTGCAACCTTTGTTTAAAGCTGATATCAAACCAGTATCGACAAAAATCTTATAACCAGCTTCAGCAGCCTGAATAATATATTGAAATATTGATAAATTTTTCGTCTCGTTTACGTAATGTAATGATATCCCCATATCTTGGCCCGACATCATATAACCAATAGCTTCATCAAGATTCGCAACGCAACTTCTAAATAGAGTTGGATTTTGGGGTGCCTTTAATTCTTTTTCTAGTTTTGATGCGTAACCAATCAAATCACCGATCCCTCGATGCTGTCGAGATATAATAAAATCGAAAGAGTTAGTTAATGATTGAGGCGCTATTTTTAGCATAGCGTCGAGCACATTAAGATAATCGAACGGAAGGAGAACATATACTGTCCGACGAATTTTACGTTTCCCCATAACTTTGTGATGAACGTAAGATCTCATCAAATTTTCAAATGATGCCATGTGTTTTGCTACAAACTCGTCTGTTAACGCCTCAGCGCCCTTACTTTTACGTTTGTGTAATCGCTCGTTATAAGTATCAATTTTTTCATTTGCATCGATTAACCCGTATTTCGCTGACAATACTGCGATATCTGCTAATTGATGCAAGTGTTTCAGTTGATTGATTATTTTCCCATCATACATTTCAATAGCTAATGAATGTTTAGCTGTTTTATTGTTACTACATGGCACAATAATCAATGGTTTATGTTTGCCGATTTCATAATCTATAGATGACATTTTCCTTCCCTCTCAAAAACTAAATATGGCTGATTCGCATATACATTTTGTTGTAATTTTTATGAGTTAAACATTGCCACGGAATTATTTCATTGTTAGTTTCAGTCATTAACAAACGATGACGATTACCAACTTTAACTGTAATGATATTACGATTTATATTTAGCCTTTTGCCGTCGTATTTGTTCGGATTTACCTTATTAAATCTAATGTCATCAGCGATGGCTTGCGCTCGTAATGAAATTGGCTGTGTGATTGATTTTAAACTTTTTTTAAAAGCTCGCTCAAAATTACATTGATCTATTTTTATCTGACGTCCCATTATTTAGCCTTACTTATTAATGCGTTTTAACCGCGTAACTTAGTTTTACATGGTTATTTATCTGCGCTACTGCTTGGGATTAACGTCGTATTGCAACCACGATTTAAAATCACATACTCCAAAACAAATATCGTTACTCCCTTACGATAAATTACAACTAATACGCGTTTACTTTATTAAGCCCCGCCACTAGCGCGTATAAAAATGCATGAGAGAATAAATAAGTAATTTAACGATAAGGGTTATCTCGTTGAACAATAAACTTTATATGATTACTTGCACTAACCATTATTTTGAAATTAAAACTCCTAGTTATATGAACTTGGGAGATATTGAAGAAGGTTGCTGTTTTATCTTTAGTGATTCAGAAGATGTTATTTACGATGCTGTATGTAAGCGACTTAATTTATGCAGGGATGAGGTTGATGGCAATCTATTCTCCCTTGAATTTGATACCAAAATTGGCTGTTGGTTAATAATAGATGATCGAGGTTGTGGATTCCACGTTGGAGAAAATCACCTTGATGGACAATCGTTTGAAAAATTTATCTCTCAATGGAGTTTTTAATGCTAACTAATTTATATCATTACACAATCAATTCTAAATTTGCTGATATAGAACAAAGTGGTTATCTGCAACGTTCACCGCTAAAACCTGATCGTCAAGAAAAGCCTGTAGTTTGGTTGTCAAGCAATGACAACTTTGAAAATTCAGCTCGCAAAATAGCCTTTAATCCTAGAACACAGCAGCAACACCTAATGTCTATGGATGAAATGATAAATTTAACTGGTGCCTTGGTACGTTATGTGTTTTTAGTAAACGATATTGATGCTCGCAGTTGGAACGATGCCCGTCGAGATACAGGAATGAGTCGTAAACGACGTGACTTATTGTTGGAACGTGCTGATTTGGTATCATCAAATCCTAACGACTGGTGGGTAACGTTTTCTGAAATTCCACTGACAAAAGCGGTGCGAGTTGAAATTTGTAACGAAATAGCTGGTGATGGTAAGTTGATTTGGCGACCAGTAGAAAGCACTATTAATACGACGGATAATGTTATCGTTTCAATGACCGTTGATGAACTAGCTAAATCTGTATCATTAGATATTAATGGTACTTGGAGGAACGCAAGTTAGATTGAATACTTGAAGAAAGGCACATTTAAAATGTGTCTTTTTTTGTTTTTTACTTACGATATTTAAATTCATAGTTATAATATATTCATGAGTACAGCACCCATATGGAGCAAGGTTGTGGCACGAATAAAGATATATATATTAGCTGGATGCGAACTGCAAAATGATACTGAAAAGTGTTATTCAGCATCGGAATTATATAACTCAAATTTTTTCAATTTGAGCAAAAGATATATGAAGGTATTGAATAACGATAATTGATTAATACTTTCAGACTACCATGGTTTGATCTGGCAAGGTGCAATGATTGCCCCCTACTCATCGAACTCCATGAATAGGAAAGAAAGAATATCCCGATTAGAGAATAATTTAAGAAAGGAAAACATAGAAAAGTTATTGATTTCAGTCGGTGTATTAAGCCATGACATAATCAATGAGGAATTAAGGAAAGGTAAATCTTCAATGTCGAATGTGACATTTATTCTTATAGGAGACACTCCATCTTTACGTCAGGCAAGTGAATTGTTGAGTAATGTAGGAGCCAAAATAAGGATGCCAATGAGAAACCTCAACGCCATTAAGCAGTCATTATGGTTACTTAACACTGCCAAGACAGAGGCAGAGTTGAATATTATCAACGGCGGAGAAAGTAGTAGTTAAACGATGCCATACCAGTCATATATATTATGTTCTGATTGCCTTTTCGTAACTCCATTACGACATAACAGAGATCCTTCTGTGATTCCGTTATTGGGTTGTCATTAACAAACAATCTTTCAAAAAACTTATCCTATCAATGTTGATTCATTAGCGTTATTTTTCATGGTGTATATCAAAATAAAGAAACAATATAATATATAACGCTAAACGTTGAAATTGAAGTAATCAAGAATGAACACAAGAAAAAACACAACAGTTGCGCAGAAGATTCTCTCCAAGATAGAAAATAGAAACATTAAATATCCAAACAATAAACTGGGAAGTGTGAAAGTGCTTGGTTGGTTGTTTGTTTTGTCCCTTTGGAACTCAAGACTATTTAATTTAATTTTCTGGTTAACATCTGCAATATTCTTTTATAAAGGATTCAGTATCGAGTGGGCTTATGTGTTGCTGTTATTCCCTTTATTTTCGGCTTCAATGCCTGTTTATAACATTGTAATGCTCAATAAGGCATACCGAGCAGGGGTTAAACAAAAAGCGAGTAAAGGCGTATATATGAACCCCTATCCAAAATTCAGTAATCAACATGATCAATTTGAAAAAGGATACCACGAATAAATGGCTGTTTTATCTATCACTGAACGACAAAAATTACTATCAAATAGTCGTTATTCAAAATCATCAAGTAAGCGAAACACTTTGCCTACAGGTAAATCTGCTAGTACCAATGCTCGTGCGTCCACGGATAAGCCGAGTAACAGCAATAGCAACAGAAAGATGAGCTTAGCTGAATATAAAAAAGAAGTAGCCGCTCTTGAACTCTCAGAGGACAGCATTTACGCGCGCGAAGTTAAGCGGCTTGATGCAAATCCAGTAATTAAAAATAAGATGTTGGAACATTACGAACAGTGCTTATATTTTAAATGGCTACTAAATAATCACCCCCAAATTTGTGATGTGGCTGCATCAGTACCTAACGGTTCAAAAAGAGTTGGGATGGATGGCTACTCATTAAGTGCGGAAGGTTTAAATAAAGGTTGGCCTGACGTACAGATAATGTATCCAGCAAACAATAAATTCGGTCTATTTATTGAGTTCAAACGTCAACCTTGTGGGTATAGCTGTAGAAGTTCAGCTCAGGCTGCCCCAAAAGAAAGGCAGAAGAGTATTATTCGTAAGTTAAACACTATGGGCTACTTGGCAACTTTTGCTTTTGGTTGTGCTGAAGCAATTAAAATCACTGAACAATATTTGCTAAATGGTACGTTACCTACAGATTTATTTTTTGACAATAATTGCCATCAGTTGTCAGCCACTAACGACACTCAAGCGTAATGTTTTTGGGTTACTAAACAAAAAAAATCCTAGCGTTAAGCTAGGATTTTTTTACCTAATTGGCAATTGCTAATTATTTATTGATCATAATTAAATACTCATGCTCTGAAATCATTTTAGCTCCCTTCGCTTCGGCTTCTTGAATCTTTTTAGCCCCGACTTTATTGCCGCAAATCAAATAATTCGTTTTACCGTTAACACTTGATTGCACATTTGCACCTAACTGTTTAGCCCTTGCTTTCATTTCGTCACGACTACCAGATTCCATTGCCCCTGTAAAAACAACATTTAAGCCACTAAGTACCCCGTTTGTATCTATTGGCACACTTGATTTTGTATCAACAATTTTACTAAATTGACCAATTAAGAAGTTCAATCGCAACAGTTGTTCATTGATAGAGTCACTAATAGATATTGAGATTAATTTACCAAAGCCTGCAATTTTGATTAACTCTTTTGCTGTAATGCCATTACTAGCAATATCAGCAATGGTGTGATGCTCAAGCATTTTACTTGCTTGACCACGACCTAATTTATGGATGCCAAGAGAGGCTAAAATCAAGTTATCTGCAATTTCTGATGATTTAATACGTTCAATTTCAGAAATTAAATTTGCAGCTTGACCAGCACCTAATCCACATTTCTGAATTTCATCAATAGTAAGATGATAAATATCCTCAATCTTAACGTGACCACCATCAACTAATTTTTCGACCGTTTTTTCACCAAAAAGATCCGCTTTTAATGTTTTAAAGTGATACATTATTGTAGTGACAGCTTGAGCTGAACAATTAGGATTTTGACATTCTTTAAATAAAGGTAACTCACCTGAGTTAGACTCTACCCATTCAACCTTATGACCACAGTAAGGGCAAGATATCGGATCAACTGGTTCATTATCAGAAACAGAGACAACCCTCAAGCAAGATGGCACCACCTCCCCGCTTCTTACGATTTCAATTTTTGCACCAATAGCGATTTTGTTTGCTAAAATGTTACGTACATGATGCCCAGTCGCACGTTCAATAGAACAACCACTAAGGAAAACGCTTGCAAATTCAACGACTGGCGTTAGCCTCCCAGTCCTTCCAACTTGGTATCGAACCTCTTTAACTTCAACGATTGCTGTTTCACCGTGATTCTTCTTAGCTAACATCCAGTTATTGTGATGTGATGTTGAACCAAGAACAGCTTTTGTTGCTTCATCGGTGATCTCTATAACAAGTCCGTCCGTTGGGTATTGAGTGTATTCTTTAAACTTTTCAGAGAATAAATCAATGTGCTGAATTAGAGTTTCTTTATCAACCGTTTTTACTGGCATATCTCTATAAATAACGAGTCTAACGGCTCCGTCTTTTAGTGCCTTTAGCGCAAACTCGTTAATGTTTCGTGATGCAGCAATACCAGCGACAACGTTTCTTGGGTGGGCAAATTTATCCGCTAAATTAGCATCAAAATATGCCTGCTCCATTACAATCTCACCAACGCTATCTTTACTACCATCGCCCATTATGACTAAGCCATTTTCCAATAAATGACTAATGTTGTTACCAACAACTCCATCACCACGAGTTACAAGTAAAGTTCCACTGTTAAGTAATTTTCCAGCAATACCATCTAATTTTGCGCTTAGTCTGTAGGTAAGTGATGATGGCTCTACACCTGCTTCAATTGCTGCTGCTTCACAGCGAGCAACAAAGTTGCTTACTTCGTCAACAGAATACGCTTTATTAGTTGATAACATCGGTATAGCGTGTTTTATGCGATCAGATACATCTACCTGAGTAGATTCAACACCAAAGTTTTCAGGTTGAGGATGTGTTAATAACGGGTGGTTAGGTTGACGGAATTTTAATTCTGCTAGATAAATATCATCAAATTCATTATCTGATACTAACGGGCAGCCCTTTCTATATTCATCATTCAAATAAATACATAAAGCACTTAACTCATCATTGCTAATAAACATTACAGGTTTTGCTAATAACTCTTTCATTTTTCAAATGTCCAAATAATTCATCTGCAACTATTATTACATAAGTTTTGATCTGAGCTAGTCACGTACATGACTTAATAATTGTCACATAAATCAAGTGTAGTAAGTAACGAACAATAATATATAATGCTTACAAATTTAACGTAAGGCGTTGTATGTATACTTTCTTTAATTTAACGTTGGTTTTTATTTGGGTAGAGGTGCTTTTAATTAGTACATTTTACTTTTTTAGCTTTCGTCGTAATGCGATAACGATAATAAAGAAAACAGGAGAACTCTATCCTGATGTCGAGGTCTTGCCTCCTTTGTTTTCGAGAGTGTTCACTTTTAGTCATATATTGCTAATTGTATTAACAATTGTATTAGCATTACGATTTTTCGTGGTTGAGATTTGGCATATTCCGTCAGAGAGTATGATGCCAACATACAAGGTGGGTGACTCGATACTACTAAATAAATTCGCTTATGGTGTCCATGATCCGCTATTTAACAAAGTATTGTATGCCAATGACGATGAACCCAAAGAAGGTGATGTGATTATTTTTCGGATGCCTGATTCCCCAGGAGTTAATTTTATCAAGAGAGTCATCGGTACACCTGGGGATCGGATTAGTTATAAGAATAAAAAATTAATAGTCACTGATGTAAGCGGAAAACGAATAAATGGAATTAATGACCATGCTATAACCGACTCAAAAGCAATGAGCGTAGAACAATATTATTTCCAACAAGACGGTATGAAAGCAAATGAATGGGTCGTTCCTGATAATTCCTATTTTGTCATGGGTGATAATCGAGATCATAGTCATGATTCCCGTTTTTGGGGATTTGTCCCTAAGCAAAATTTGATCGGAAAGGTTTTTGAGTGAATATCTTTTAACGGTTGCATTGTGATCGTTAAGAAATGGTTACTCCAAACAAAATATATTGGTTAAATTAAGATGAAAAAACTTATAACAACGTCTGCTATAGCGAAAAAACATAATACATATTATCGACTTATGGTAAAAAAACTTGTGACTGCTGGTTTGATGGATAGTAATTTAGAGCTAACGGAATATGCTGAAAGTCTGGGCGCTACTTATAAAGGCAAGGAATCGCGTATCTATTGGCCTGACAATTTATTAATAATGGATAATGGTCAAATTGATATAAAGTCTATTACCATTACCCCCGATTTTTTAAATACAGCCAAAAATCTCTACGTAACAACAACTGAAATTGGTAATGATTTTGCGATATCTTCAGATCAGGTAATTAGTTGCCTAGTGTTTTTAGGGTACATCCATAAATCAATTAATAACGAGTTGTTGCTGACCACTGCAGGAAGCATGTATGGACGACAATATGATATTGATAGTGTTGGTAAAATTTGCAAATGGAAAAAAACACTTTGTCGGGATGCTAAATTTAGACAAGCAATCAAAAAAGTAAAAAGCATAACCGATAGCACTCTTAATTATCAATCAGTTGATGGGCACATGTTCAATACTGAACTTGCCTGCGCTATCGATGACTGGTTAACGTTTTCTGGCTATCGTCATAGTGTTCGTCGTATTTGCCCAACGACAAAAATTATATCTCAATTTTATATTCATCACTTTAGAGCTCATATTTTCATTGATGATGGCGTGCTCTTTAATGAAAAAAATATTAGGCCCATTAAAGAAATGAAATTAATCATCAAATCAAGAGGCGACATTGATATTGATAAAACACTAGGTGATTTTTTTTCGCAATTTTGTTGCGTAGATAATTATTAAAACAAGAAATCAGCCAATGTTGCATCACATTGGCTAATCGTATTTAACATCATACCTTTAAAAATGGCCGGATTTTCAATCGCCAACTCTTTTAAGTGATCTGAATCAAAATCATTAAATGAGCCACGTTCAAAAATGGATAAGTAGCTTTGAATGCTCATCTTCTGCTGAAGTAAAACTTGCTGATGATAATAATCGCCTAATTCTCTCTTGCTCTCCGTTATCCGTTTTTTTAATGCAAGAATAATTGGGGTTTTATATACGTATTGTTGCCTCGCTATTTTCCCTTTTAATTTTGAATTTAATTCTTCACACGCGATGTTGATAGCAAGATTGATCTGAGAAAGCACGTTCTGCACTTGGATTTCCATTTGTTGTTTGTAAACAACGATTTCATTCTCGCTATATTTATCGAACGCTACCCCTTTACTAATTTTATTAGCTACCGACCTATGCATTTTATCATTGATAATTTGTTGTTCTTTTATCTTTTTATCATTGATAATTTGTTGCTCTTTTGTTTTTTTAGCTTTTAAATTCAGAATCTTATGTTCTTTATCTCCAATGATTTTAAGATCAGGTAGTGCAAGTATATCTTCAATGGTTTTCGCCCCAGAAATTTTAAGTTGTGAGTAACACTGCCCCCGCATTGCCATTTTGTTGTACAGTTTAATTTTCCCTTTCGGCAATGATAAGATCCCACTTCGAAGCATCATCTGAAACGAGTAAGAATGCGTAAAACAATCCAAATCGCCGTTGAGCCATAGCCGAACAAACTCATCGTGAACAAGCCATTTAGCACCGTCCTCATCGACACTGAATGATCTGAGTTCATTGAAGCTACATGTATGAGTAACTGTATTATCATCATTAACCACAACTTGACGACCAGAGCTAAAATCCACATCAAATGCCGTCATATCGTCAGCTAAGTCATGTAAGCCACAATAATTACCCGTCGCCCATTGATCTATCCTTAACCACAAAGCGGCAGGGATCGGTGTACGAGGTGTTTCTTCAAGATTATCAACAAAATTTAGCGTTTCTAGTTTATGCAGCGAGTAAACATGATGCCAAATTTTCATAGCTTGAAATGGCTTATCTTGAAATGCATGAAGGGACCACAAAGATTCGATACCAACAATGTCTTGTTCTGTAACAAATTGAAATTGTGGTTGTGACATTCTCTGATTGTAACTATCGTTAATTATATCGCCATTTTTTAGTTTGTTAGCTACATCCTTTGCACGTTGAACCTCTAAGTAATCAAACGAAATTAACGCATGAAGAAGTGTTGCTACAAACGATGGATGATAAGTGTCAGGCTTTAATTGAATATAACCGGCATCACTGATTGTACGACCGACAATGTGCCGATATGACCAATCGTATCGAGTTAGATATAGTAATCGCTGAACGCGGTTTATACCGCGCATGTAACCGTATTTTTCAGGATTAGTATCTAATAGCTTTTGCATCGATTTGTCGTCACCACTAGCAACGCAGATAAAGCACCCATGCCGAGCTGAGCATTGACTCTTACTTCGACCTTGCTCTTGTCCTTGAAAATACACGCATTCGCCATTGCCACTATCTCGATACAGATCAACGGTTCTTAGGTGATTATCAAGGTATGAGGGTATTGTACGGTACTTACTATTAATTCCTGCGTTAGTTAAAAAATCCCAAACATCACCATCAGTCCACTCTTTTATTGGATATAACGTTGCAATATCGCAGTTTTTTTCTGATGTTAATAACGTACTGCTACCATTGAACTTTTCAATTGAGGCTGCTCGATGCACGCTCTCGCTGTCTCTGCTACCCAACAGCATCACAATGTCTTTATGCAAGGATCTATCAATGTTAGATATATAGTTAGCCCTAGCCTTATTAGCTGATGATATTTTTAATTCGTGAGTACATTGGCGGTATTCAGTGTTAACAAAAGTCGGCAGTCCTCTCCCCCCGATTATTCGCATTAACCAACTGCTACTCAGTGATGGTTGAGCAATTACAATAGATAATGGGATGTCATTTTCTGTAATGAACTTACGTAGTTTATCTAACTTATTAGACGTTAGATTGTGTACTTCAGGGTTTTCAACTCGGGTGTCAACGTGTAATACATAAGAGTGAGGGCTAATCTTGTCACCATTACGTTTTGCTTTCATTAATGCCAGAATTAATAACCCAAGGCACACCTCACTATCTTTACCACCTGAATAATTTAATTGAAATATTTTACCTGCAAGCAAATATTGATAAATACGAAGAACGGCGCAGATCGCTTCTTTACCAATTTCTATATCAGCATTGTCTATTCCTGTTTCCCATAAATCCCATTCGTCAACATTCTTAATGTTAATTTCGTCGCAGTGCATTTTTAAATCCCCCAATAAAAAAGAAAACCGTTAAATTATTTTTACACGGTATCTTATAGGCGCAAGATGAATGTTTTTGGTAACGATGAATTGTTCATGGGTAACGATGAATTGTTCATGGGTAACGATGAATTGTTCGTGGGTAACGATGAATTGTTCGTGGGTAACGATGAATTGTTCGTGGGTAACGATGAATTGTTCGTGGGTAACGATGGGTTGTTCGTGGGTAACTTACAATACAAATAATAAAAAAAACCGAGTATATAATACTCGGTTTTCCCACCTATTCCCGATACCATGCTTAAAATATCGGACAAGATTTTCGTAGATTTTATATTGATACTGGTATTTGCTGCGGAATCCATTCCCTTAAAGCATACTAACATTAAATGTTAATATCGCAAGCAATAGGTGCATAAATTAGTATTAATTATTTGTTGGCTTCCATCCATAAAATCCCCACTCAATAGGATCGACATTCATGCGAGTTGTTGTCGCCTCATGCAAGTCGATAAATATACCATTATGTTCTAATCGACCTTGGCGGAAGAACGGGAATAAGAGCATGGATGCCGCGCTTTTAGCACACATTGAATTGATACCAAATGTTTGTTTTGCTATTGCTTCTTCTGTTGAGCATGATGGTACTTCATGCTCAGTTTCAGAAATTGTTTCCCACTGACTACCGAATAAATCGAACGGTGACGGAATCTCTTTACCACTTAACGCTTTACCAAAATATGCTTGCGCTGTGTGATTATCATTGCCTAAATCGAGCCAGTAGCCATCGAGATGACGCATTCTACTATTAATTACATCATTAATAGTAAGTCGAACCGATGCCTTATCAACACAGGTAATAACTATATCAGTTGATGGTAACGATGAAGACTCTGTAATGTATGTCGGTATGAAATCCCAATTCAAGTCACCGAACATGTTAAATCTTGAAATAAGAACCTCAGCCTTATTTAAGCCAACATCGTGCGCCCAAAAGTTCTGACGAAATACATTTGAAGTGCTAACTTCATCACCATCAATCGCTGTAACATGAATGCCCTTGCCGCCTAGAGCTTTCAGTATGCCGTTCATTTGAAACAGCTCAGTTAACATAGCTGAACCTGTTCCACCACAACCAATAAGCGTAATGTTTATAACTTTATCACCCCATGAAATCGGCATTAGCATTTGAGTTGTCATTTTTATTAGTCCAAAAAGAATAGTTAGTTGATGTGAATATTTTCTCATGGTTTATCAGGTGCGCAACTGCGTGACCATTGATACCCTACAGGTTCACCAGTATCGTAATGCACAAACAATTCAGAATAGTGCATCTCCGTCGATTGGGTGCAACATTTGTTACACCCTGTAACCTTTAAAAACCATGAGAGATTATTTATGATTATCTTGGAGTTTTGTCGATTAATTACATTAAATCGCTAACTTTGATATTCAATGAAATCAATTCTTCGATCTCAACAGGCATATCCTTACCATCACGCTTACGCCAAAAATTTAAAGAGTCTTTAACTGGTGCGGCTGGATCATAAGAAGTAAATGGCTGGTTATTCCACCAGTGAGCAAATGCGCTATCAAATAATGTAGCCTCAATGTTTTGAATGTTTGAAAAATTGAGATCAGTCGGTAAATTGGCAGTGCCTTGACATAAGTAACCATGCGCATTTACGTTCGGAAGCGGTGGAAGATATAGACACGTATCTAACGTTGGACGGTCGTTTGAATCTAACGCAAAAACATGTAATCTCTTGTTAGTTTTGTCTAGTGACCATAACATAGGAGTCCACACAACGTTGCAGCAAAAAGGAGGTAAGCCAGCGAATCGAAACCACATAGGGCGTGTTTGTGATTTTGTGTACCAAATCATTTGTTCAAAATCATCAAATAAAACATTGTCAGGAATTAACTGCTTTACTTTTTTTTCTTTCTGCTCTGATTTGATTTTGTAATGTACATTATTGAAAATGGAATGAAGCTGCTCACCATCAATAAGCTCTCCAATTCCCATTTCATTCTGTTTGTTAAATGAATGGCGAGTCATGAACTCTTGACCTATAGTGCCGCTATAAAACACTATAGCGAAATCTGGTGCGGCTGATTTAGGCTGTGCCACAGTTTGTTGTGATGATATATCTGTTACTTCATTTTGCACTGTAAGAGCCATGTTGAAACCTTAAATGTTTAATTATTAACTGCATTTATTGTCACATGACTTTTGGTACGCGCAACCCTGTAATATTTTAAATAGAGGAATGAATAAGGGATTAATTGTAAGTTAATTACCCCCCGTAACATCGTAAGTTAATTACCTCGCCCAATTTCAGGGAATGTCGAGGACGTTACAATAAATCAGACATTGAAATTAACGCACGATCAATTAATGTGAAATTTTTTATCATTGGTATATATGATTCATCGGTCATTAAATTTAATTTTAAGCAAGCATCCTCCCCATTCGACATTACGTTTTCATGTATATTATTCAAAAACTCGTCCTCAATATCTGTACCGAATGAAACAAAATTAGAATCATAAAGAGTGGTATCTGAACCGTTTATCCATGCGTTAGTGTTGTTATATTCGTTAATATCGAAGTTTTCATGGACGCGAGTAAATATAGACAACACGATGTTTAACTTATTTCTGTCATTGTCACTTATAGTTAAAGTGTCAATCATTTCGCTTAATTCAGTACAATGAACTTTTAGACGATCTTTAAAGTTTAACTCAGAACGAACAGGCTCAGAGATAAATAGCGTATTACATTTTGTAGCTACAAGATTGTCGTATAACGATTCGACTATTTCCGTTTCTGTAATGGTTTTACCGTGAGTTTTTA
Source organism: Photobacterium carnosum (assembly GCF_021236965.1). Taxonomy (NCBI): domain Bacteria; kingdom Pseudomonadati; phylum Pseudomonadota; class Gammaproteobacteria; order Vibrionales; family Vibrionaceae; genus Photobacterium; species Photobacterium carnosum. Next base: position 32,365 of record NZ_WMDN01000017.1, read on the forward strand.
TTGCGTTCGGAGCTATTTCTGTAATTGCATTACAGAGAACCTCAATATCTAACTGTTCATTGAGTAGTTGTTTCAATTTTGGAAGTTTTTCAGGCGTTATTTCTATAGCAAAATCATCAACAATAGATTCATCACAATCACTAAATGAATAGTTTAAATACGTTAATCCATAATCGAATATCATGCCAAAAGTGGTCGATTTGTAACTTTGTGCTGCTGTATCTGTGATCATATTATAGAGTTTATTAGATATAGCAGTTGGATAATTGCTTATGTCCATACCTGCTGTTGCAACAAATGATTCAGAGGTCAGCCTTATCGCCATAGCCTCATTACTATCCCCATTTTCATCCTCGCCATCACCAAAACAGTTGTCACTATTATATTCAATATTAAATCCCCATCCGTAATCATTATTTCGTGTATACCAATGATCAATATCATCAGAAAGTTTAATGTCAGAAAAAATATCCTCTGAACGTTTTAAACAAGACTGAGCAGTTTTATTGATACTACCCATTACATCATTAATAAGAACTAATGCCTTATCATCTTGAGTGTCAAGTGAAGCTGTAATGAAGTCGTTGATTTGCTGTTTGTTAATTACATCATTTTTCAATGACCACTTGCACAAATTACCCCAAAAGCCATATTCGGAAGTAACTTCATTACAAATTGGAGCAACATATTCTGCTTCGTCAAATATGCCAATTTTAGCTTTGGCTTGCTCTGACAGGCGTAGTTTTGACTTTACTGCCTTAGCGTAAAACGGAGTCTCAACTTGTTGTAGTGGCATTACATTAGCGGTGGTAGTGCCGTGGTTGGTAGATCCAAAATTCGACTTGAAGTTTTGCATTGTTTGAAATGAGAGTGGATTTTTAATGCTTGCTGATGTTCTTTCCATTGTTGTTCCCCTGCGTTAGATCTTGTGAGTGGATTCTTTTTCTTTTGACTCTCGGCACACGATAGCTGCCAAGAATCTATTTTAGCGAGTAGCTCTAAATCATTTTCTTTCATCGGTTATGATCACCATGATTTCATGTACAAGTATTATTACATGAGTTTTGATGTGCGCTAGTTGTACTAAGGGGGGGCAATATAAGGAGGGGAACTGTCCTTACGGGATTATTGTAAGGACATTACAAAAATTAATTTTGATTGATTATTTGTGCTAATGCTATGAGAGCAGTATTAATTAAACAGATGTTTTTTAATAATGGCTCATAATCATGTTCACTATGCAGATTAAGTTTAAGACAAGCTAATTCACCAGTACATTGATTGTTATCTTGCATATTATCTAAAAAATAATCTTCGGTGCTTGTTCCAAACGAGATAAAATTTGACTCATACAACGAAATATTTGAACCATTAATCCATGCGTTATTATCACCCTCGGCTGAGGCATCATAATTATCAATAACTCGCTGTATGACCATTACGATAGAGTTGAGTTTTTTCTGTTCGCGTTCCGATATGTACCATTTCACATGACGTAAATGACATTTAATCTCTTGGATGTAGGCAGCAAATAACGTTGTAATTGATGAATTGTTTTTGGGTATTTTACGTACATAAAGACTTAGGCATTTAGTTGCGTCTAAATATTCTTGTAATGAACGAAGGGGAAGTTCATCGTGAAAATCTAAACCGTACTTAGCCATTGCCTTTGGTGCTAATTTACTAACCTCGTCCTTAATTTCGTTATATTCAGATGATTCCATAATTTTTGAAAATTCATCAAAATTTTCTTGCGTTATTTCTTTCGCAAAGTCAGTAATAACATCCTCACCAAAATCAGCCAAATCCCAAGCAATGACCCCATAATGCTCAATCATTTCAAAAGTAGACGCTTTATATGCCAACGAAGCTAAATCTGTAAGCATGTTATATAGTGTGTTTGAAATTTTGGGATTACCATTATCTATATCAAACGATAGGGTTCCTACAAAACAATCACTAGCAAGCCTAATCGCCATTCCATCATTTGACTCACCGTTTTCATCACAATCATTACCAAACTCACCCTGTTGAAAAAAGCTAACATTCATCCCCCATTCGCTATCATCAACTTTAAACCATTGAGCCAATACCTCATTAATTTCAATGTCAGAAAAAATAGTCGCTGAACGTTTTAAACAAGACTGGGCGGTTTTATTGATACTACCCATTACATCATTAATAAGAACTAACGCCTTATCATCTTGTTGGCTGTTAATTGGCGAAGAAATGAAGTCGTTGATTTGCTGTTTGTTAATTACATCATTTTTCAATGACCACTTGCACAAATTACCCCAAAAGCCATATTCGGAAGTAACTTCATTACAAATTGGAGCAACATATTCTGCTTCGTCAAATATGCCAATTTTAGCTTTGGCTTGTTCTGATAGGCGTAGTTTTGACTTTACCGCCTTAGCGTAAAACGGAGTCTCAACTTGTTGTAGTGGCATTACATTAGCAGTGGTAGTGTTAAATGCGCCTTTAGCTTTAGGTAAAATTTGAAATGTTGTCATTGTCATTAATCCACAATATTAATAAGTAAAAAAGGCGCAGTAACTCGACTACGCCTTTTCTTTAATTAACCATTCGTTTTTACTGGTGGCATAATAATTGGATAAACAATGCAACCGTTTAGCAATTGTGCATCTTCCTCATAGACCTGAGTGAATCGCAATTGAGGATAATGATTTGCAATAATGCGCACGTTTGTTTGTAAGTCGGCATCTGGTGCAGGAAAGTTAATTTCAGTCATACCAATTTTAAACTTACGTTCAGCTTTTTTAATAGTAGCCATTTTTTGAATCTCCAAGGTTGGCGGTTAAGATTGAGTGTTGTTTTTAGCTGTTAAAGAGGTTGAACATCGAAAAATGAACCTATACTGAAAGCATCATCTGGTGCTGGTGTAGGGGTCTTAATTGCGTTTTCTGGCTCAGATTTAACGTTGGCATTGTCTTTAACTTTAACCGTTGGAGATTCTTGAACGTTATTAATTGGCGTTGTAGGTTTGACTGTTACCTCTGCTGTTTTTGATTTATTCGAACGGTTAGTTACTGGCTTAACTGTAGTAACTGAATTTTTCAACTCAGAGTTATTTAAGATAAACACTTGCGCATAGTCTGCGATTGATTCATTAAAAGCTGCATCAACTTCTGCAACTTGACCACTTATAGCTAACGGAATGGATAGTGCATTACGAAGTTCTACCTGTGCTGAATTTTTAATATCAACAACAGTGTTTGATGTTGGTACTGTTAGAATTACAGAAGCATTATCGCCATTAGTATTTATAGTGATAATTGCGCGTTCAGAGCCAGCATTTTTAAGCAAGTCGCAGATATGTTGTAAGTTCATTTTTATTATCCTGATAAATTCAATAGGAGAGAGGTAACACCCTCTCTCTCGATGTAACTATTTTTACATGGTTTTCTATACGCGCAACTCGTACTATTTAAGTTGTTTAATTAGCGTTTTAGGAGCAAAGTCCGTCCAGTCGTAGTTGAAAGACGATATTTTTTTTGTAATATCTGTTTTTTTCATCTTAAACAACTTATCAAAAGAACCATCACCATTTTGTTGTTCATAAGCTACAGCAAATCCACTTGCACTACACAATTGCTTAATCTGTGCGATGTTATAAATAGATAATCGAGCATCAGTTGGTTGCCACTCATTTTTTGCTAACGTTTTGCTATCATCTGTTTGTGATAGTACGTGAATCATTAAATCTGTCGCATTATTCGCTTCACTTTCATAAGCGAAAAACTCAACGGCACGAGTCATGTGTAATTGAATATCTTTAATTGATAATTTCATACATGTTGCTGTAAGTTGAGTAAGTGACGAATGAGAGCCTAATTCCTTATAACCAGTAGAATGAGCAAGACTCGCTAATGTAAGAGCCATACGAAATTGAGGATCATTACTTAATCGTTTAGCACTAGCAGTACGTAAAACCAGTCGATTATCTTGTTGCTGTCCTGTCGATTGTTTCGCTGTAATTTCATATTCGTTTTTAACATCATCAATCTGTTGCTGTTGTTGTTTAACTACATCATCAACACCTTGATCAATGGTTTTGACGGTATCGTGCATTTCTTTGATAGAACAATCACCGCCTGATAGCATTTCACGATATAAACGAGATTTTTCATCGGCTGCGGCTTTTTGAGCGTTTTCTTTCTCTTTATCTGCCGCTATCTGCAATCGTTCTTCTTCGGCTTCTTTCTCTTGGCGTTTCCGTACACATTGTTTGTAACAGTCGGTGTCGATACATTGGTTAAGCAAGAAATTACCCCACCGCATCGGTCTGTCGTCTACAACATTCACTTTGTTTTCACAGTTTAAGCAGCCTCCGTTATATTGTTGCTCACCCACAGCATCAGTTTTAACTTCAATACGATCTGATTCTGGTTTTACATCCCACAAAATCGTCTTTCCGTACTTTTCTTCGATTGCTGATTTTCGTGTGGTAGCAACCCACTCTTTAGCTTTTTTATCAAAACAAGCAGGGTTTGAACATTTCTGATCTGAATCGTTATCATCACAAAATGCCATTAGTGATAATTGTTCACCCGTATTATGAATACAAGTCGCGCACTCGGTCTTATTGAATGGGGCATTAGCAAGTGGCAGTAAACGTTTTGACGCTCGAATCTTTAACTCTTTGACTGTGTACGTATTTGGATCTTTGATGATTGCATCAAGAGTGATGTTTTGCATTTTTTCATCAAACGTTGATAACACTAACGCATGACCAGCAGTAACAGGAGTTGAGGGATCTGCTAATGCGTCCAGAACAGCTTCGGTGCAACGCTTTAACTGTAAGCGGTCACGAAATACCGCTTCACTAACCCCGAGCGTTAGAGCTGCTTGCTTTAAATCCCCATTGGTAAGCGAATAATAGGACTGAGCAAGATCAGCTTCATCAACAATCGAAATATCAGAACGCTGTTTATTCTCTGCAAGTTGAGCTTCTAACGCCTCTTTGTCGTTGTAGTGAAAAACAACGACTGGTACATTAGAAATACCAAGTTGTATTGCTGCGTTTCTACGACCGTAACCAGCACAAAGTTCAAGGCGGTTTTTATTAAGTGGATTAGGACGAACGGTTAGAGATTGAAGAATGCCCTTTGTTTTAATTGAATCAAGAAACTCCTCGCTACGAGACTCATTACGACGGTGATTTCCACCGATAGATAGATCATCAATGATTGTTGGGTCAACTCGTATAGCAGCACCATTAGCAATCTTAGAAAAGTCAAAATTAGCATCTGTAACAATATTCTTGTTCATCGTTAAATCTCTACATATCCATCAAAATAAGGGAGGACGTTGCCTCGTTCTGTATCTATTTTTACATGCTTTTTGATCTGCGCTAGTGGGTAGGGGAATAGTGTTTTTTGTTGTAGTGTGCTTACAGTAGGTCGTATCAGGGGGTGATACGATTCGTTGGTGCATTACATCGTATCAGGGGTGATACGATTCGTTGGTGCATTACATCGTATCAGGGGGTGATACGATTCGTTGGTGCATTACATCGTATCAGGGGTGATACGATTCGTTGGTGCATTACATCGTATCAGGGGTGATACGATTCGTTGGTGCATTACATCGTATCAGGGGTGATACGATTCGTTGGTGCATTACATCGTATCAGGGGTGATACGATTCGTTGGTGCATTACATCGTATCAGGGGGTGATACGATTCGTTGGTGCATTACATCGTATCAGGGGTGATACGATGTAATAAAAAAGGTCAGACAAATACCCCGACCTTCCTCTGGATGCGTTATATCTTTCATCATTAAAAGGATAAATGATAAGATTAAGAAGGGATTCCACCTTGCACAATCCAATAAATTCCACCAATAATTCATTTAACATCAATGAGTTACGTCAAAAAAAACAAGTAGTGCAAATAAAAAAGGTTGCCTATAGGCAACCTCTCTTCTATTTGTCTTTATCGTTGCGTTCTATTTCATCTTTAAGCTCTTGCTTGATAAATTGCTCAAGCTTATTTGTAAATTCAGCAGATAAACGACTAAATGTATATGTTACTTTTTGTTTTTCTTTTTTGACTTTCGCAAAAGTATTTTTGTCAGCAAATTTTTCAATATCATTAAATTTAATCACAGTTTTTTTTGGTTTTTTCGCTAACAAATATGCTTTGAATGTTTTAATGATTAAATTATAGGGACTATCAAAATCAGGTTTTTTATAATGCTCAGCTATATCAATTTTTAATATCTCAATTTCATCATCTAGCTCATTACGATCTATAGCTTTCTCTTGTGCTTTAATCAGTACATCATAGTCTGCATGAGATAATTCACTAACATCCGTAAATAAAGCAATGATACGTCCATCTACCATCACTGCTTTTAGCGCGCGATTTATTTTAGTACGACTATATCCCAATAATTTAGCTATCGCATCTTGCGTAATACCAGGTTGTTTTTGTTGATATGTTTTGGCCATTTGGCCAATTTCCCAAAGATTATGCTCTTTGGCTGTTTGTAAATCTTTTGCCAGTGCACGAGCATCAGATAAGCTGATCGGTTCATCAGTTACCCATGACTTTAAAAATGGAATTTTACCATTAGAGAGTATGACTCGCTTTCTACGTCTAGAACCATCGGCATAGTCAATTTTACCCTCTTCATTATAATAACCAATGGCAGGATAATGCTGTTGAATCTCCATGGAATCGAGATCTGATAGTGTCACTGTTGTTAACAATGATTGCTCACGTCCATTAATTTCAAAAGTGACTGTCGTTTTTGCTTCAAGATCTTCATAAGGCACATTTATTTCATAAAACGTGCGAGTCTCACCAGATTTTAACGTCCACTGAAATGATTTCTTAGATGTGAAACGATCGCCAAATCGTTCTTGTAACAATTCTAACTGTTGAGATTCAGTTAAAGCAGAAAAATCACTCAAACCCTTTACTGCCGCTTTTATTTTTTGCTGCTCAATATATTCAGGTGTTGCAGCAGATGCAACAATGCTACCTTGACCGCGAGGTTTTGCCATTATTTTGACTCCCATACAGTAACTATGTCTGAGTGTATTTTACTTACAACTGAATACGCATTTGTTACTGCAGATGCAAAGGATGATTTAGTTTTAGGATATTCGCTTTTCGATATATCAAACAACGTACACATATAAGATGAGCACTCACGTACAGCAATAGAGTGCTTAAATTCTGTCGAATACACATGTTCCCCAAAAAACTTATGTATTTTGTTCGCCATTTGAATGTATGCAGTATCTTCTTTATAGTTTGTAATCAACACACGAACAAAATCGTAACCTTTGTGACCTCCGGCTGAGTCCAAAATATCAGCAACTTCATTGATGCACTCAAAATAACCACATGTTGCGTCCATGTCATTTTCTGTTGCGCCAAGAGGGAAAATTACAGCACTTGCCGAATAATATGCATTTAATGTAATGAATGACAACGAAGGAGGGGTGTCAATAATAATAACGTCAAAGTCATCTCTAACAGCATCTATTATGCGTTCAAGTTGTTTATATGGACTATCCAAGTGACCAGCAGCTAATTGTTTATGAAACCAGCCATCAACGCCTCTATCTCGTTGCGATGCAGGACAGATACGCAGATTTGGAATTGATGTCGGTTGAAATGCATCTTTAATTGCATCTACTTCTGTTTCATTATCATCCAGCTCATAACTATTAGTGATTAAATCACCAATAGATAAATGATCATCCGTATTTTGAGTGTAATACATCGTTGCTGTTGATTGGCCATCAAGATCGATCAATCCAATACGATATTCCTCATGATACTCAGTCGCTAAACCACTTGCAGTTGTTACAGCTGTGACTGTTTTACCAACTCCACCTTTTTGATTCTGAATAACAATAACTTGGCATTTTTTATCAGCACGTTCAAATTTATCGTTAAACTTTCTTACATTTGATGGGAATGAATTACGTAAAGAATACACCTCATTAATATCAAGCATCCAAGCTGAATGGTCATGACGTTTTGGATCTATTCCAAGGTGTTGAACATAAGAATCAACTGTACGATGACTAGGATTTTGCAGATAGTCTAGAGTCTCTTGCTTTGTAAATGTTCTGGGCGCTTTTTGATTGCCTTCAAATAATGATGAATTTCGTGCCTCTCTATAAGCACGAGCACCTTCACTTAACTTGCCAAAAACGTCTGTAATTTTACGTGACATGATATAGCTCCAATGTAATGATGAATTTATAGTACCACACTTTAGTAAGTTACCAACAAAAAGTGTGAGTATTGATATAAATCGTGAAAATGTGATTTTAACGAAAACACGCGAAAGTTCCAGGCCGAGGTGAAACCCATTAATTACGAATCAATTGATATTCAGTTTGATACTATCAGAAAAGTACACAAGTACATTGTGGAAGAAATAGATGAAACAAATTTGTTGTCATTAACATACATTTTAAAGCGCCTAATTCGTTGTCCATCATTACTGCCATTCAATAAGAGTTCTGAAGTTCGTAAGGCAATAACGGAAGAATGCAAAGAGAAATTACAGCAATATTTTTAAATTTATCGTAACAGAAAAGCCGGACTAATATTGAGTTCGGCTTTTTTGTCGGCATCATAATAAATCGTAAGTCTCCAACCATGATTATTGTTAATAATATTTTGGTTGCAAATGAAGCGTTACCAATCATTAGTTAATCAATAATGACTACCCATGAATAGTGGACGACTACCCATGAATAGTGGGTTGCTTCACATTCGCATAACGGCTTGCAACCATTGATCAAGATGTTGCTGATTCGATGCTTGTTGTTTTCTGTCTTTTATGTTTTGCTTGTAAATGGGTAATGCCGTTTTGTAGAGTCCGTCGTTATAATTTAAACAATCCATACCATTAATGGCTATTTTAGCTGTGTATTCCATTGGAGGGTTTAAAGAGTTGAGAGCAACAACAAAACTATACAATGAGCTGTTATCCTGCATCTTTTTCATTTCGTTAACTGTTAATGTTTTTAAACATTTACGTCTGATCGTCTGATTTATTGCTGTAAGTGCATTACTACATACAGGGCAAGTTTTACCAGTGGTCTTGATGAATTGAACCTCATTTTTAGACATATCTCTAACAAGGTGTGGTGTCGTCAGTGAACTACATCCACCTAACAATATAGCAATCGATACAGTTAAAATTTTCATTTTTAAACGCTATTCGTTGAAGTTGTAGTAATTGTTAGTTAATGACTAAAAAAATGCAATTAAAAAAGCCTAAGTAATAGCAATAACCGTTACTTAGACTTTAATGTTATCCGTTCCTGAAAGTGCAATTGTAATTAAGCTACTTTTTGTTTCTGTTCTAATTCATCATCCTGAATACCTATAAGTTCACGCTCTACCTCAATAAGACGTTTACGCACACCGATCAATTTATCAAGATAAATAAATTCTTTGCCAATATTTTCATTGGCAGTAACAATGTCTTTCAATGTATCTTCATGAAGTCGTTTGTTAAATTCCAAAGTGGACGTTAGATTATTAAGAATAGACATAACTACATTTATTAGTTTAATTTCGGTTACATCTTGAATTTCAATCGAGTAACTTGTTTTACCTGTAACGTTAACCGTGTATTGATCTCTATTCCAATTAACAGTTTTTTCAAAATTAATATTAAATCCCGCGATAGTTAAAACATTACCACTCTCAACGTCACGAGTTGAGTGACCAGCCTTATAACGGAAATCAAGCCATTTCATAAATAAATGCTCTGATACGTCTTTCTTGTCTTGGAACATAACATTATTAAATGTTGCATTAATTATTTTACTATCAGTATTCTTTGCCTTTTCGTAAGACTGAATATCAGATTCAATATCTTTTAGAGTATTAATAAGTCTGTTTGCTAACGCCTCATTTTTACTCAAACTATCTTGATAGTGGTGTTGTTGTTGAGAATGGCGTTTTTGTTGTGTTTCAAGTTTAGTGATCTCCTTGTTAAGCTGCAAATGCTCAAGAATAAGAACGTTTCCGCTGATTTCTGCCTTGATTTCAGCAAATGTAAGTGAATCGGATGCTATATCTGAAATAGTACGCTCGTCTAATTTTGCTGTTCTAAAAGCCTCGATCCACTTACTTTTATTTTCTAACGTTTGGTATAAGAAGCTATCTAGGCTGTTACGGGTAGCGTAGTAAATAACATTAACTTTAAAGTTTGCAGGATCACTTTCATACAATGTGTTTCCTTGTCTGATAATACGTCCTGCCCTCTGTTCCATATCACTTGGCTTATAAGTTGGGTCGAGCATATGAACGGCAACACCTTTTTTATTGATATTAGCGCCTGTACCTAACAGTGTCGTACTAGCAATAACAACACGTTTAACGCCTGAGTTTAATTGTAAGTGTAATTCTTCTTTTAATAGTGGTGTCCTGTAATCTTGAGCAAAAGCGATCTCATTTTCAGGAATATTTCTGTTTAGTAACTCTTGCTTTAAATCATCATAGATCGAGAAGTTGGAGTTAACGGATTCAATTTGATCAAAACCGATTGTATCTAGTTCGAGCAGTGCCTTTTCATCCCCGTTATCGGCTAATGCCTTTAATTTTATGATTTTGGCTTTAAGTGCTTTTTTATCTTTATTCGGAACACTAAGATCACAAAATACAATTTGAGTTCCTTTTTCCGCGTTGTATTGTGTGTAAAGTTCTTTGACTTTATCAGCACAAGCAATAACTTTACTGTTTGAGTTTACAGGGGCGCTTGAGTCCAGTATACGCATGTCAAGACTTGCACATCGAGCGTGATACATGACGAGTAACATATTATCGTTATTGATTGGTGAATTTCTAAAATCCTTTGCTCTGTCTGCTAATTTATCGATAAAATATTTTTGTGTCTCACATGGATCAACAAAAATTGTTTGTGCCTTACCACCTTTCAACGGTGGGATCATTGGATAACCACCATCTAGGCAAGGTAGGTATTCATTAAGCTCACTTGCCGTTACTGTTTCAGCTATACACCCATACATTGCTGATAATTCAGGTAAATTATTAAACGCTCTAAGTCGTGTTGTCGGTTTAAATCCTGTTCCTGATGGTGATATTTCAAATTCAGAAGTTACGGATGCGTAAAGATTCGCCCATGCATCTAAGTGATGTAATCCCATATTTTTTAGATTTTTATAATCCAAGAAGCGCTGAACCGTAAAAATTTCAGCAATACTATTTGAGATTGGTGTTCCCGTTGAAAATAAAACGCCTGCATGTTCATACTTGTCACTTAAAAATCTAATTTTGCAGTACATATCGAAAGCAAGTTGAGAACCGTTAGAGTTTCCTAAACCACGAACGCCACTTAACGCTACTGTTTGATATTGTAGGTTTTTATAAGATTGTGCTTCATCCGCAATAATTGAGTCGAACAACAAATCCTCAAAATCTAGTTCTGTTGTTTTCGCCTTACGATTAATTAAGGTGTTAAGTTTGAACTCAAGATTTTTTAAAGACGTCTCCATTTTTTTCACATTGAATTTTTTTGATGATAATTTTTCAACTGCGTCTCTAGTTGCCTCTATTTCTTCTTCGAGAATTTCCTTTTCCTTGCTTACTGGTAATGGTATTGCCTTAAATGTTGATTGTGGGATAATGACAATCTTTGAACCTGTCTTGATCTTGTTCAGTGTGCTGATACGATTTTTTGAACTCATATCGTCGGTAGACAATACTAAAAGTTGTTCTGTAGGGTAAAGGTGTAACCACTCTCTCGCTACCTGTTCAACTAGATGATTTGGTATGACAACGGCAGTACGCTTTTTTAATCCTAGTCGGTGCCATTCGTGGCAAGTCGTTGAAAACATGTAAGTTTTACCGCTACCAACTGACAAATCAGCGAGAAGAGTAGGTTGTTCAAGTGCTCTTCGAACACAAGTTAATTGATGTTTGCGTAGTTTTATTGACTCGTTCATGTCGGGTAAAGTTAGCATCGAACCATCATATTGAGGCTTCACCCATCGATTAAAACGTTCGTTATAAAGGTCCTGCAATTTAGACCGTCTTGTTTTGTCTTTCCAGACCCACTCCTGCCATAAGGTACGGATCTCGCTGGCGATACCCTCGACCTGTACGGTTTCATCTTTATTTACATAACGCTTACCATCAATTGTGTATGTCACAATTAAATTACGTGATTGCATCATACGAGTGATGATTTTTGTACTGGTATAGTTTGGCAGACCAAATCTTTGTGTGTCAGTTAAATACGGCACACCGATACACCTAATATTCCAGATCCCTAATAAATATTCAGCTTCCACACTCTGCGCGTTTAATGTTTCACAAATAAATTGGCAAACAATTTCTTTTGGGAGCCAACCCGCATTCATATCGACTTTAATATCAATTGCGTTTACTTCTTTTGGCTGAATTGCTGTTAATTCCGTACAATTTATTAAGTATTGAGAGTCAGTTTTCGCGGATTCTGTTGCAATTTTTAGTTTCGTTTTAACATCACCTGACAAGTATGAATCTTTAAAAACATATAAATTAGTTTGCGGATCTTTAAAAATGGTAGAGCCTATTAATTCTTGTTTTACATCTGTTTCAGATTTACCGCACATTAGACCGATGTTATTTAAATCGATGGTGTGAAATTGACTATATGTAATCCATAGAGCGTCTAAGGCGGTTTCTGTGTGTGTTGGTAACTTAAAAGGTGAAATGACACGCTGAGAAAAAATAGCTGCTTTGGTCGCTTTTGGTGGCGTGTAGATAACACCTAAACGCTTCGCTTGATCTTTAGTTACTCCACATTCAAAATTTAACTCTAAAGCGGCTATATTTGTATATGATGGATCTTTATTAAACGCCCGTTTATTCGTTGACTCATTAATAAAACCAAATTTCGAAGTAAAAGCATCATAGACATTATTAAGTTCATTGCGAATGGAGTTTAATTCTTGTTCGGATGCATTATCTAAACGCTCTTTTTCTAGTAATTTAGATAATATTTGTTTAATTGGGATCATAAGTTTAATTCGCTCTGCGCGTTTACCTGTGATCTCCTGACAAACCTCAAATAATTTTTCGCCATTTTCTGAGTCAGCAATACGAATGCACACATCATTTGATGTATTAACCGAGTAACCACCGACAAGAATATAATCAGTAGTAGTAACATCGGTGTAAATTGGAAATACAGCATCGAGAAAGTTTTGCTGTTTTTCGACGACGATATTAGGTTCTTTATAAATACCATCGGGAATAAGTGATTTTATGGCTGTCTGTATATCACCCACTAGATCTGTTGAGTTATTTACACATTGTATGCCTTTACCTGCAAAATTGCCGATACTGACCATTTCACCCAACACTTGATCGGGATTATTTATAAAGAAATTATTAATTTCGTATTGAACATTTGTGTCAGTGAATACAGTTTGTGTGTTTATCCAGTCAGCATAACCGTTGATATTTTCGTCACGTTGAAAAATAATAACATCCACTGATGCATTAGCCCCTGCGTGATTTTTAAAACATTCTATAGGTAGGCGTAATGCACTGACAATACGCCCCATTTTGGCAAGCTGTGTTCGAGCTGTGGGGTTTTTAGCGTCAAGAAATGATGTAGTGACAATGGCTGCCATTAAACCACCATCACGCAGCAAAGAGGCTGCTTTACACATAAAATAATTATGGATAGTTAATCCGTTTAAGTCTGAGTTGTAAACATCAAACACTTTATCTGAACCAAACGGGGGATTGATTACAAGTAAATCTGTATTGGATTTAAACTGTAGACTCTCAAAGCCAGTTTTTGCATACAGTTTCGCTGATGGGTATAAATGTTCTAATATCTCACTTGAAAGATCGTCTAATTCAACAAGAGTTAAATTAGATTCTGTAAGCATATCTTGAGGCATAGCATTAATTAAGCCACCAACCCCCGCGCAAGGATCAACAATATTGCCGCCATTAAACCCTGATTTTTCGATTGCTTTGAATAATGCCTTACTTAAAAAATGAGGTGTATAAAAGGCATTGGTGGTCGATTTTCTTGCAGCTATGTACTGATCATTGTTCATTAACAATTTTAAGGTATCGCGTTTGTCAGATTCTTTTTTGTTTGAGTTATCAAAAATAGAAGCTATAGCCCCCCAACCGCAGTAAGAAGCAAGTTTTTGTTGCTCGGATAGAGTAGCCGCACTATTACGCTCACGTAACGTTTTTAATATTTTTAGTGCAATTACGTTAGCTTTAAAACGTTGACTTGGTGTTGTCGGCATTGTTAAGGCCGAGGACAAAAGGAAATCTTTAGCCGCTGTTAAAATATAATCTTTCTTATGATTGCTATTATAACGATCAGTGAAGCGATTAAGATCTTCATCGTCACCAAAAAATAAGGCTGTTTGACCACTACCATATACAATGGTTTTAACATTTTGAGCCTGAGTATTTAAACTTGAAAACATAATGTACCTACGTATAAATAATTAACTTGTACAAATATTTTCACATGGTTTTCTATACGCGCTACCCCCATTTTATTAGTACAACTTATTGAATTATCGGCTTAAACTCGTTAATTATGTAAGTGACATACCGCAGAATAACGGGCAACTTTGAAGGTATAAGGGTAAGTGACATACCGCAGAATAACGGGCAACTTTGAAGGTATAAGGGTAAGTGGAATACCGCAGAATAACGGGCAACTTTGAAGGTATAAGGGTAAGTGGAATACCGCAGAATAACGGGCAACTTTGAAGGTATAAGGGTAAGCAACCATTAATGGGTTGTTGTGCATTTGCGAATTGCATTAACTGCCACCTCAACGGCGAGTGTAGTAATTAAGGTGATGAAAGCTAAAATTAAAGAAATGATAAGTATAATTGTTAGTGTAGATAGTAACCTAAAAATAAAAGTAAGGGTTAGTTGCGGTAATAGTAAGTAACTAACACTCAGGATTAATACCATAGCGATAATACCAGTAATACTATTATGAAGATCAGCTCTAGATGGTGACATGTGCAATGCAATAGATCCTGAAAGATAGACCCATACCACCAATCGCCAAAAAGAATCGTACGTTAAAAATGTAAGTAACTCTCTTGAAAGTTCATTGATAGTAAGCAGCATACAATTAGATATTGTCGTCAAACCACTGAGTTTTATCGTACTTACACTAAGAAAAATATTATTGATGTTTGAACCGGGAAGCAAGATGTTGTTCACTAAGTAAATCGCTAACACTCCACCAAATAAAGGCGCAATACCAATAAAACAACTCCCCGCAGTTTCGAATAAATTATTTTTATTAAATGAATGAACCACACTACCTAGAGTACCATCAGCAGAAGGACTGTATAACGAAATTTTATGTATTTTATGCCTAAATAATATACATAATAAACAGTGACTTAGTTCATGTATTGGTGTGCCAATAATAGCAGATGAATTTATACCTTTAGAAAACATTCTTACATGGATGCTAAAAGAAAAATGTTGCAGAGAGTAAAGTAAATACATTAAAACAATGTCAATTAATGTTGTTGTTATGATAGCTTTGTTCATCGATTTGTCGTCTTTATTGATTTGCAGAAGACATATTAACAATAACTTTTGAAATCGTGTGCTATTTTGATAGTCTATTAGTATAGTTTCGTATGTTAATTACAAAATCCACCTCATATTTATGCTTTTTGAGATGGTTTATCTGTTTTTTCTTTTTAAACTATGCGGTTGAATTATTTAGTAGGATATATTGATTGATGATTAATGAATGCGATGTTATGAATACTACAAAGATGGAGCTCTTAGATGTAGCCTCATCTTTGTGGGATTTTCACTGCTCTAAAAACACAAAGTCATTTTCTCTGCAAGCACGTATGATTTGTGGATGTTCTGTTGTGAGCCTTTATTGTATTAATGTTCATGGCCATACCACCCCCGTAATGATTAATGCTATTTGGGCTAAAAAGATAGCCAGCATTTTTAATTGTCATAACCATACCTATCTAAATAACATCATAAGCCATGTTCATTTAGTTATAATGAGCACTGGCGCGTATCAAATTAAATTTAAGTAAGTTGCTAAAAAATGAAAAAAAAATTAACAAGTTTAATTGTCGCTAGCGTATTCGGATCATTTTTGTGTGGAACAGCATTTAATGCGTACAGCTATTCGACTAAAGATTCAAAAGATGTAGATAAACAAAAGGTTGAAGTTAAACATGCAGCAATTGCACCTCCGCAGCTAGAACAGCTAATTAAAAATGGGGTGGTTAAATTAGTTGAAACCTTTAAACATGGAAATTATGTTGGTTATCTAGTTGAGAGCGATGGAGAGTACCATCTGTATTGGGCTACAAACGATAACATGGTCATTGCTGGACCGTTAATCGATGCTAACGGATACAATATTACAGATCAGTATTTGAATGAAAAAATGCCTAAACCTGATTACTCCGCAATTTATAAAGACATTTTGAGTGATAAGGGCGTAATTAATACTCATCCTGAATATAAAAGCGACAAAGGTACAATGTATGTTTTTGTTGAACCATTCTGCGGTTGGTGTGCCAAGTACCATCAGCAACTAGAACCGTTAATTAAAAATGGACTAAACGTTAAATGGGTACCGGTTTCATTTCTATCTGAAAAAAGTAATGGTGTTATTCAACATGTGTTCGACCAAGCTAATCCGTCTGAAGCTTGGGATCTACACGTAGATTCTCTTCATAAGTCTGAACCGATAGTATCTGTAGCAACAGAAGCAACCAAAGCTGCAATTTCAGGTAATTCAGAATTAATGCAGAGATTAGGCGCAAAGGGAACGCCAGCAACAGTTTATATGTTAAATGGCAAAGTGCATGTTGGCGGTATCATGGAACAAAGTAAGCTGATTGCTTTGGCTGAACAGTTAAATGCTGAACGTATAGGAAAATAGGATCGAGGTTGACGATGATTAATCTAAAGAACATTGTTTTGTCCACTGTAATCGTCGGATTTGTGGGTTTGTCGTTATCAACATACGCAAAAGCCATAACAGCAACAAATGATTATGATAGTTCTAAAGATTTAAAGATTGTCGGCCAAGATAATAATCTTAATAATGTCCGTGATGATGTTGATGAAATTATTGATGAGTCAGTAATTGGTAATCCACTACTAAAAACAGAGTTGCGACGGTATGCTTGGGCGTTAGAACAGTATATGCAAGCGCAAACACCGACACAGATTATTAATTATACATACTCAATGGATGCTCCTCGATGGTGTAGCATCGCATTAGGTATTTCTGATGATGATTACTCTGAATATGCCGCTATCGTGTTTAATCAAATGATTAATACAACTCAACGGAAACTAGCCGTGGCTAAAGTTGACATGCGATTAAGGAATTTAGGCTACGTATCAAAAAGGATGCGACCTTTTTCTGATTATTGTGAAAAGGGATTAATATAACCGCCGTTGGCGGTTTTTTTTGCATTATACTTGATTATTTTATATTTTCTCTTGCGATTTTAACGAACAACGTTATTATGTCGCCACAAATTTCAAGGTGGTGAACATGACCAAGTATTCATTAATGGATTTCGCTAGAGTTAATGGCATATATCGTGTTAAGGGTATTATTAACATACAACCACTACCTGATAGGTTAAAACAACGAATCTTAGATAATAGATTTAGTAAAGCCGGGCGCTGTTATGACAACGTGTTTGGTATTGTTAATAGTGGATTGTTCGATAATGCTCTATATGTTCTAGCTGTTGCCTCGAAAGTTTTACCTGTCCAACACGCTATTATTAAAATTGGTGAATGTTATTTCGATCCGACATGGGAACTGAATCAATCAGATTCCAATGTGTTTGACCAAGAAGGTCAATATTTAGTGATTGATGAGTGGGATAGACCCGCGCTTAATGAAATCATTTTAAAAACACAGTCATCGGACGGTATTTGTTACGCACCAATGATTAGCACGATTAGAAAAATATTATAAATTAAAAGGGATGTACCATGTCATTATCGCACGATATTTTAAGCGAAGAACAACTATTAAAAATCAAAACAGTAATATTAAAAAATATTAATGATAGTGAAAGTCGTTTAAGTACATATACAGTAATGAGTTCACAAGATAGAGATGGTGATCAGATTGATCGTGCTAATTTTGAATATGATAGAAATCAAAATATCATTTTAAAAAATAGAGATACTGTCCAAATAAAATTATTGCGTAAAGCGATGACTCTTTTAATTAATGACACGGAAGATTTTGGTTACTGTACAAGTTGTGGTGTGGATATTTCGTATCCCCGCCTACTGATCTGCCCTGAATCAATATACTGTTTAGAATGTATGAGAGTGCTAGAATTAAAGAATAAAATTAATCGAGTGGAAACCTGCCTTGGTTAATTGCGGAATTGGTATGTAAATATCACCCATTATCAAAATTATACATATCTGTTACGTATTAAAATGCTTGAATAATTATTTTATTCAGGCATTTTTTTATGAAAAAATCTCTTATAGCTACATTATTATTAGGGTTGTTACCCAGTTTAGCTAACGCAGAATTAGTTACGTTTGGTTTTACAGACTCCGCTAATAAACCTAAAACAGTTATACCTAAAAATATTTCATATTTAAACGCTTCTACACCGATCACTTACATTTTGAGTGGTGGATTAGATCGAAAACTTCAAATTGTAGTTAAAGATGCTAGTGGATTAGAAATTGATAAAATTACAAGCTCAATTATTAATATTCATGATCGAATGACCGTTAATGGTCGAGATTTCTATGGTAAGTCGATTGTGTCAGATAAAAAATTGAGTGATGGGCGTTACACCATTACAGCTCAAATTTTGGATATGAATAATAAAGCTATTCAGAGTAATGATTTTGCTGTGGATATTGATACTGTTGGTCCTGTCATTACTGGTGATATTACGCATAAAGTATTGGCTCAAGGCGGCGGTAATGTTGCTATGTTTGATTATCTTGAGCAACGTGAACTATCGGTATCTGGTGTATCAGATAGCAATAGTGGATTAGATAAAGCTTATTTCACGGCGAAATTAGCTGGAACAGATAAAACATTAGAAACCCCAGTATTATTAGATCCAGTTACGGGGGTTGCTTCATGGTTAAGACCTTCAGGTGGGACATACCGACATTTGTTTTATAAAAACCGATCCAGTTATGATATTGGTTTTAAAGTTTTTGATCGGGCGGGTAACGTTACAGAAAAACATCGTATTTCAGATTTTAACGGAGTCTGTGGAGAAAAGAAGATCCACAGCATTTTTAATCCAAAAACGAATAAATGGGATTTATATAAATCAGGTATGACGATTTATGCCAATCCATATAAATTCAGAGTTAGCGTACCTCGTAGCGAAAACACTCATACTTCAGGGTCTAAATTTGGCTATATATTTACCCCTGCAGCCAGTGATGAACAATATGCTTATTTTGAAGCGTCTGCGTCCATACCTCGAACCTACTCATATTGGGAGTTTACAACTACAGCGGGTAACTGTGGCTTAGTGAATCAGAGTTGGATTAATGTAAAATTAGCAAACGATATTGAACAAGGTCCTGCGTTCGTAAGTATGAAACAACATATCATACAGGATGACTCGTGGCATAGCGGCACAAACATTACTCGTAACACGCCCTATACGATTGATAAAATTGAAATTGGGGTTTCTCCTCGCTCCTATGAACAAAAGGTTACTATCGGTAGCACAGGCACATGTACTGTACCTGCCAATCAAAGCACTTGTGTAGTAAGTGGCACCCCCCATGAACATTTGGTTGGTCGTGGTTATATCCCGTATCCAGTTTATATTGCATCAAGCGATGGGAAGTTTTCAAATCACTATACGTATAGTTATGAATATTGGGATTTGAATGCACCTGTTTTTGAGAGTATTAAGCAGGATAAAGTTCATGCCGAAATGGTGGTCTATGATGCTGATGCCGTACAGGATTGGCGTCGTGGATGGTGGTTGCCGCGCGAAAAATACATATATGCTTATGACGTCAATAACCATAAAAAAATCAATTTAAAGCTTAAAGATAGTAATGAGCCGACTTATCAAAAATGGTGGGTTTCTTACGATTTAACGTCATTACCTGAGGGTGAATATAGACTTGACGCTTTCGTTAAAGATGTCTATGGAAACTCTCGAACTCAAACGATAACAGAACTCTTTAAAGTAGATCGTAGTGCGCCTAATATCAGTTTTAATAGTGAAGGAAAGCCATTAAAGGGAGAACTGTATGGGTTAGAGAATTTACGTATAACCTTGAGTGATGCTAATAAAGCCAAGATCACAAATATTAAGCTGGAGGGTGGACCGACTAAAGATAAGGTTTATCTAGCTTGGTCTGATTTAGGGGATAATATATATCGAGCTGAATACCCAAGATTATTTCCAGCTACTAATAACACTGGTTTTTACACGTTAGAAGTAACTGCAAAAGATGTTTTTGATAATACGGGAGTTTATCAGGAAAAATTTAAGTATTTCCCTGCAAACTGGCTGCAAGTAGGCCGCTCTAAAACGCTACCATCAAACACGCCCCTTTTGGACCGTAAAGATATTCCGGTAGCCACAATTAAGAGTAACGTACTTCGTACTGATAGTGGGGCTATTGCTACTGGTGACCAAGAAGTATTTTTCACTCTCCGTTCCGACTCTCCTTATTCTGTTGTTTTTAATGGACAAAATATTACTCCAGGAGAAACGAAAATGATAAAAATGAATCTTGGTGATACCGGTGAAATTAATACTTTTGTGACGCCGATTGGAAATGCTGAAGGTGAGGCAAACTTTATGTTTGATATCCCTCAGCTCAATTCTAAATTCAGTAAATGATGTAAGTTGAATACGATAACGATAAGATTTTACCACGATTTCAAAATTTAACGTTAAGCACCCTAAATTGACACCCATTATCACGATTATTAAATGATGATTTAGGGTAATTTAAAACTTGCGATTTTGCTATTTAATGGTTAATTGATTATGAAGCACATGAAATTAAAAAAAGTTGCTGTGGGTGTTACTCTTGCAATTTGTGCTGCTCATTCATCTGCTAAATCGATTCTTGTTACCGGTTCAATTGATGCTGTTTCACCAAAGGTCACTTTCCCTGTTGTTAAAGATCAACAGGCTTTTGTAAGTCCTTTGAATTTTATGGCAAAAGAGGCTCAGCATTCAGGCTGTAAATTGACGGGAGATCCTGCCATTGCTAAGGCTGATCACGGTAATGAATTGGTTTGTTTGTTTGAATGGACAGATTTACCTCGAGGACTGTCACCTGCAGGAATGGAGGCTAGAGGCTTTCTGCTCGCAGAAGGTCACCATAAGCTTAGTTATGATATTTCTTATTTCAGTGGTAGCCAACTTGAAAAGGTATTGATAAGTAAAGGTGAAACCACAATTGATGCAGTTGCACCAAAACCGCCTGTAATTAAGACGATTGTGACTAAATTAGATACAGGAGTGCAGACTGGCGCTATTGTTACTAATTATAAGCGCACATCAGGATTACGTGCGGTAACTATTACGGTTGAGCCTCGTACCTTTAGACAAGTAATACACGTTAAAGATGTGAATTCGTGTATTGTTGATATTGGTAAAACGTCATGTCTGATAGATATGACAGGGGTTAGTACCACAGATGATCAAGATAGTAGCAAAGGCGAGAAGCACATGAATTTGTGGGCTGACTCGGATAATGGCTACTTCTTGGATAATAACAATGTAACGCCATTAGATTATACGGTTAAATGGGATTATTCTGCGCCTAAAATTGAAGCGTTCGCAATGCAAGCCCTTAACGAAGAAAGTGCCAAGCCTGTGCAGGGTAATGTCGATGATACTTATTATGTTGTTGATAACGAACAAGCAAAATTAGTTGTATCGTCACCGCATGAAGGGATGGACGGTGATTGGTGGGTGCCTGATGCTGTGATCGAATTTATCCCAGATCCTACATTTAAGCCGAAAATTCCAGCATTTCAAATTAATGGCCGAGATTTTAATGGTGATGGTCAACAAGCCATAATTCAGTCTCAAAAATCATTTGTTGTTAAACCAATTAAGGCACCAGAGTTAGTTAAAGGAAAGTATGTATTCTCGTTTGATTTACATCAAGTGGCTGATGGTAAATTTATCCCTAAAGTAACAGTGCAAGACAAATACGAAAATAAACAAATTAGTACGTTGGATGCTGTTAAATTGGACCGTGAACCACCAGCCGTTACGATGTTCTATCAAGATGGTAAATTTAACGATTCAGGTAAAATTTATTACATGCAAGATTTAACTATCGTCGCTCTTGATACGTTTGATGGCGGTGCGATAATTAATGAGGCACGAATAAATGGCCAGAAGTTAATTCTTGAAGGGAAACAAAGCTTTGTTAAAGGCTTGGCCTTGCCTAATAATTTTGAATTAGCCCCACAACATGAGTATCCGTTAACGGTTAATGTTAGTGATAGTGCCGGTAATAGCTATACAAAAACATTTAAAGTGTTTTATATGCCAATGGATTATGAATTGGAATCCGTTAACAATACATTTTATTCAAACGTACAGCGTATAAAACTTAAAGTACATCAAACCCAAGGCGTCAATTGTCCGTTATATGAGTCATTGAGTGACATCCAGAAATACCCATATCAGTTTGGTGAGGATCAACGATGTGTTCTTGAATGGACTGGTGTGCCTGATGGCGCTGCAGGTGTGTACTTGCGCGGTCAGGGCATAATGACGGGCAAATTTGCGAAAATAAGTGAAGAAGTCGATAACGCAATTAATTATCGTGTTTGGATGTACGATAAGAATGGTCGTCGGGCATTAGCTGCAGATGAGACAAATAAGCTAAAAGTTATCGCTCCACCACCGATTAAGATGACGGTAAATCAGAGTCATTCATTAAGTGAAAACCGCTTTCCTGTACCATTAACAGGCGGAACGGTAACATTTGCTCGTGCATCAGGGGTTAACGCTGATATGCAAATTGCTATCGATGATGGTAATAGTGTTAAAACTCAGTTAGTTCGTCAGCGAGGCTTTGCTAGCGCGGATAATTCAATTGGTACGCGTATCCGTATGTCGCAAGGTAAGCTGTGGGAAAATCGAAAAGTAAATTTACATGGCCGATATACTTTAACTGATAAGCATTCTGCTGATGAAAATATCAATGTGCTATTTGTTCCGCCTCGAGGTATTTTTGCCAATATTCATCAAGATGGTGTACGTCAATTAGATAATGCTAACCCAACCGTTGAATTTAAGATGGGCGCGTATGACGGCAAGACGGATAGTGTTATTTACAATCCTGAAACGCAGGGTGCATGGACTGTATATCTAGCGAAAGAACGATTCGATCGTAAACAGCGTAAGACGTTTTATGATCCACTGACTAATAAAGAACAACTTGGTAGTAATGGTACATCTCGATTTACGCTAGATCTGTCAAATGTCGGTTATGAGTCATTTAGATACGTTGGTGTTGCAGAGCTAACGTCACCAGATGGAACATATCATCGTCAAATGACAACGAATAGTGGAGTCTATCGTGTGCTTAAAAGTGGCGCAATTGATGGTAACTTAACTACGAGTCGTGTGAGTAATCGTGTCCCATTCTCTATGAGCCTTGTTTATCATCCTGAATCACGAGCAGATAATGAAGCGAAAGGTCATATTGTTTGGGAGTGGAGCCGCGATGGTAAGACTAATTGGCAGAGAGATAGTCTGTATGATGATAAGATTCGATCTCGCCGCTTAATTACTGAACCTGGTAAGTATTATGTTCGCTCAACAGTAGAAAACCGACACACGCATGTTAAAAACATATCTGAAGTCATTGAGATTTTAGGTTATGAAGTTCCTAAACTTGAAGTTGAAGGCGTGCGTATGCTACATGATGGTGAACAAGGTAACATCACTTTGATGGACCATAAACATGTAGCTAGGGAAGGTGAAGGTATTATTGAGTGGTCTACTGACAATAAAAATTGGAAAGTAGGCGGTAATACATATCATATTACTGGCACAGGTAAACGAATGAAATTCTATGTTCGTATGAGCTATCTCGGTAATGAGCTAGCAGGCCGCCATGCATATGACTACTCACGATATACAGTGTTGGTGAAGGAACCTAAGCCTGTTCGTATAGGTATTCAACATCCACAACTTATCGAAACAGGTAAACCGTTAGATCTTGTTGCAAAAGTCGCTTTACAATCACCGGCATTAATTACTCCTATTGAAAGTGAGTGGATATTGCCTGATGGTAAGGTTATTAAGGGTAATAAATTACACTACGTGCCAACGGTAGAAGATGCAAAGGCAGGTGTGACTAAGTTGAAATTCCAAGCTTGGGCACAAGGGTTTAAGCATAAGACATTCCGTGAAGAGTCATTATTCTTACATACTTGGGAGTATAAATTCCCTGATTTCAAGGTTCATTTGAAATATCACACTCGTTACGCGCCAATGACAGCAACGGCATATTTACGCCAAACTGGTAAGCGTCTTCCTGTTCACATGGATTTCAAATATAAATTTGAGCCATTTGAGGGGATGAAGATCACTGAAGATCGCAGTAGCCGTGGACGGATTAACTTTGTTGTTGATAAACCAGGGTTATATCAATTCCATGTAAACGTTCAGGACGAACGTGGAAATGATAAATTGTACACTGAGTTCTTAGAAGTGTTAGATCCACCAGCACCAGTAGTCAATCTGAAGGGGCGTTATAGTACGCGATTTATGCGTGCTCCATTGGACGCTGTGTTTAGAGCAAGCATTAAACTTGGCCATCCAGAAGATCGTATTGAAGAATGTGATTGGTATTTAGATGATAAGTTGGTGGGTCAAACAAAACGAGTAACTTCAATTCCAGTAATGGATATACCGCAAGGTAAGCATGTCTTACGTTTGCATGTTAAATCTCAATTTGGTATTGAACATGATGAGTTGTTAGACCTAGAAGTTGCTCCGAACCAAAAGCCGACTTGTGAAATGAATGTTCGTCAATATGGTTCAGTGTCTCAAGTTTATGCGGGTTGTAAGGATCCTGATGGTAAAATGAGTACGTATACATGGTATAAAAATGGTGAGAAAATTCACGGCCATGCTGGTAACGTACAGCTCTTCTTGGATAAAGATGAGTCATCAGAAATCAAAGTCGATGCGTATGATGATAGTGGTGACAAAGTAACAAGTTCAATCGTAGTAAGATCTGAACGAAACTAACACCACGATAAAAATCGTAAGAGTCATACGATAAAAGCCACCAAATTTATTGGTGGCTTTTTTACATCGCATAACCGATAAGGCTTGTTGTTTTCGATCACTACTTCTAATTACATATCCAAAAACTAATATCACTCGGTGATAGTCTTATCAAACTCACCAATAAAATCGTAAGAGGAATACGATAAAATCCACCAAATTTATTGGTGTATTTTTGATAGCGCATATTAGAAACCATGAGAGGATTGTTATTAATTAATATATTTAAAGGTAATAATGATCATGTCACGTAGATATACTATCAAACAGTACGCTCAGACGTACTATAACAATAACATTGAGAATTTTGCACATGATGCCAATATGAGCATGGAAGATATTAGCGCATTACTTGATTCAGATAAGATTGTACTCGTTGAACAAGGAAAGCATACGTTATTAGATTCTTCTAACTCAATCCTGCCAGTGATCCCATTTAATGTTTATCTAAAAAAAGTCGAATCTTTAGTTGTTTGTTTTAGCTATGGTGATCATGATTTTGAAGTTGAAATTAATGATCCATTGCCGCGAGTGCTGGTGGGCGATGAGAGCGTCCTGAAATCATTAGAAATTGAGTATATATATGATAGCGTCTTAGTAAGAGTGGACTCGAAATTTGAGATCGCCATTGTTAATAATGAAATCGCGTATCATAGTAGGACTGGTGATTATCGCTTAATACCGAATAACGATAATAGTCTTAAAGATGCTTTTTATGTCACAGTAGAAGAAGCTATTCACAAGGCATCTAAATTAGGGGTTAGCGTGTTTTTTGATGAATTACCGATATGGACATGTAGAAAAAAATAATTTGTAGTTACTGTAATACGAAAAAAGCCAGCAATTAATTTGCTGGCTTTTTTCGAGAGTACAATGCTCAATACTCTTTTCGGAGACTAAAAACGTCATAACCGTCAACGGATTAACCAGACCCTCAAGTTACAACAGGTGCTAACTAGGCACCATACACCCACCTTGGAGAAATAGATGTTCTGTATATGAGTGCTGTTATCTAACAACACCCTAAATTCAGGCTAATACTATCAATAAACCATCTTTCTGCAAGCGGTTTTTTGACGAGATTTTAATGAATTGTGTTTAAATGACTAAAAAATACTATAACGCTATTCATTGAAAGCGAAAGATTGGATAATGTTTTTTATTATTATCTGATCTTTACAGGCTTTGCTGTATGACAATTACGACAACTTCTTTCGAAGGTGTTAAAACTTCATTTTTTAAAGAACGAATAAGAAAGCCAATAATACTTGGTGGAATTCTGGTTTTATCTATATCGGCATTTTGCAATCGCTACACTATTATTCCGCCAACAGGATCGGTGCCTTGCATTAGTGGTCTGGTATTTTTATTAGATAGACATGACATGAATATTCATGAAGGGGATTTGGTTACCTTCCTTGCCAAAAATACGCAGTTATTTGCTAACGATACTGTATTTACTAAGTTGGTTGTTGGTGATGCTGGCGATGAAGTTAAAGTAAATAGAAATAGCGTGTCAAATGCAGGGAAAGTGTGGAATACGGATATTACGGTTGCAGCACAAGTTTTGAAAATGCCACTTGATAAATTATCGAGAACTGAGCGGATAAAAGAGAATCATTTATTTGCGATCGGAACATTGCCCGGTAGCTACGATAGTCGATTTTGGGGAGAAGTAAATATTGAAGAACAAGTGGTAGGGAAAACGTATGTGCTCATTTAAAACAAAGACAATTGTAAGTGCCTTACTATTAATTATGACTGGTCAGGCATCATCGGCGGTATTAACTCCAGATGACATGTCCATGATTAATAAATCACAAGCAATAATGGCTGCAGCAGCAGAAGGTGACGCTCCTGATTGGCTAAAAACTTATGATGCTGAAAAATCAGTTGAAAATAATGGTTCGGGTTGGAAAAAGTGGAACCCTGTTGCAGAGAAAATCGCCCAAAATAGCAATGACTTTGTAACCAAATCTATAGCAAAAACATATGGTGTAATTGGTGATGAGCGCAATAAAATTCATACCCTGCCAAGTACGGTACGTGCAGATAGCCCACTTAAAAAAGGTGAGGAATTATACTATTTCATTTCGTTTAGCGAATCTGAGAAAGAAATAAAAGAAATCATGCAGGCTGCAGCTGATGCTGATGCTCGGATTATTTTGCGTGGTATGAGACCTCAAGATAAATATGTAAATCAAACATCGTATGCCATTAATGTAATGGGCAAAGATATTCGTCCAGTTCCTAAAGTGGCGATAGATCCGCGATTATTTAAAGTGTTTAAGATCACTAAAGCACCCATGATGGTTTATCGGAAGGGTGATAAATATGTTGTTGGTAGTGGCATTACAACAACTAATTGGTTTTTAAATAAAAGTAGAGAAGTTAAAGAGAATTATAAGACATTAGGTAATCTGTCTCCGACAAAACCAATAGTCGAAAAAGATCTTATTGAAGAAATTAAAAGTCGCGTGGCTAAAATTGATTGGGAAGCCAAACGAAAAAAAGCGATGGATCATTATTTTGAAAAGTTACCAAGCTTTTATTTGCCACCAGCTCAAGTTGATAAAACTTATGAAATAGATCCTCGGGTCCGATTTAACAAGGACGTGCGTACAAAAGCTGGAAAATTATTGGCTAAAAAAGATAGCGTCGTTAACCCTATGGACTATTTCCCAGGGAAGACACTTAATCTCTTCGTATTTAATCCTCAAAGTAATATGCAAAAAGCAGTAGTTAAACAACAAATGAAATTAACCAAAGGTGAGAATGCCTTACTTGTCACTGGAATTGATAAAGAAAAAGGTCTCAATTCTATCCGTGATATTTCAGATGAAATGGGTCTGCAGGTTTATTTACTACAAGAAAGAATGATCAAACGTTTTCAGCTACAGCACAGTCCATCAAAAGTGGTGTTGGGCAATGGAAAAATAACCATTACAGAATACGGCACACGTAGCCAAAACATAGCATTGGATGATCTTAAAATGATTGAGATTGAAGATGCCCAATTAATAAATAAAAAAGGATAATCACATGCGATTAGTTATTTATGGTTTAATTTTTGTTGCAGGCGTAATTTTTGCGTATAAATTTCCAGAGCAAGGGCACGAGTTAGTGACAAGAGCAGATATTGTTCTTAATTATGCCCACGCGTTAATTCAGAAGTAATTGTCATGTTATTACGACAAAACATTAAACAAGTATTTGTGGCATTTATTTTCGTAATTATCACCTTAAGTTCAGCGCCTAGCATGGCGAAAGGTGCTGATTTTTTATCAGATGCGGCATGTCCTGATAGTGGATATTTTAAGGGTTTGATTAATAAATTTTGTTGGTCATGTACTTTACCGATAAATTTAATGGGATTTCTTTCTTCTCCGCCAGATGGAGGATATAAAAATGCTTTTTGTCACTGCTCTGACGAACTAGGTGTTCCAAAATTTGGGTTTCATATAGGATATTTTTCTCCCGAAAAAATAATTGAGGTATCGACGACTCCCTGGTGCTCGCCAACACTCGGAGGGACGATGATGCAAAATAACCTGACCCAAATGGGTGCTCAGGGGATGGGAGAAGATGCTGATGATACAACCATGGCAACTTACCACTTTAATTATTTTGATAACCCAATGTTTAAGATGTTATCTATTTTTTTAGTTCCCTCTTGTGATAAAGACCCCGGTATTATTGACCTTGATATGGCTTACATGTCGATCGTTGATATTACATGGTATCAAGATATGCTGGCCTTCATATTTAATGCTGATGCAACGGCATTTGCTAATCCAATAGCTCAAGCCGCCTGTGTTGCAGATTGTGTGTACATTACCGCAACCAGTGACCCTAGTGATCTTAACTGGTTCTGTTCTGGTTGTGATGGGCAACTCTATCCATTTACCGGAAATGTTTACACAGATGAAAATGCGATACGGTCATCATCATTAATTGTGACGCGGGCACTCGCATCATTACATAGACGTGGTTTAGCTAAACAAACGTATGGTAAAAAAGCGATGTGTGATCGAGTGTACGCACCAATGATACCAAAGCCGATGTACAAAGTTTCAATGGCGTGGCCAAAACCAGAGGTTGATGGATTTGGTTTTAGCACTAGCGTTCCATCATTAAATGCTGATGGCCAACAGCAGAAAGATGGGGATGGTAACGTTTTAATGCACGATATTAATCAACATTGTTGCCATCCACTTGGTGATAACTGGTTGAAGTGGGGGTTAGGTAGAATGACTCCAGGGGGAGGGAAGGATAACACCTTCGTTTATAATATATTCCGATATAATGATTGCTGCGTATTTTATGGCGCAAAATAATTTACGTTAAGTGTAAAAAAGCCGAAAACTAATTTAGTATTTCGGCTTTTTTTACATAAAATTGTAATTTACATACGGCAGCTTACGAAATCAAAATTCATTGTGTTAAAGTTGACCTTGGTTATTTACCCATCACTTTACGCACAATGGTTATGATGAAATGAAGATGAAAGATATTGGTTACTCGATATTCCAGAGGGTAACGTCACTTACTGTTATTTTGGCGTATAGCGCTAACATTTTATCCGTGGCTTTTGCTTGGATATTGTTCGGAATGACGTTTGCATCAGCTCCAGCACTCGCTGGATTAAATGCCCCAGTTCAACCTGTCGCTACTTGCCCCTCTGATTTTCATCAGGTAGGTGGTGTATGTTTGCGTACTGATAAAGTCCCACTTCCTGCCAGTTGTGATGATGGTTTCGTGCTTAGTGGGGGAGTTTGTAAACGCCATGACGATGAAGAGGCTTCAGGTGTCTGTTCTGCAGGATGGGAGTATAGTACACATACAAGGCGCATGTGTTCTCAGGCATGGCAATCATGCTCAAAACACGGTCCATTCCACCACAAGCATTGCACTACAGAATATCGTATTGCTCAGCCTCAGGCGTTAAATTGCCCTCATACCAGTAATGATCCCTATGAGGATGCTAAATACTCTCATTATACACCTGATGTAAGCGTTGCTAACTGCAGCGATGTGTTAAAGGAAATGGGAGCATGTAACGCGCCACCAGCGACACCAGTGACGGTTGATAATTCATGGCACTTGAATGGATATCGCTGCTTGCGTGACATTACAATGATGCCAGATAAGCAATGTCCTGAACATTATAAGAGAAATGGAGACGCGTGCGAAAAAGTAATTAATGCACCAATATCTTATAACTGCCCTGAAAATACGTATCTTGATAACGGGCAATGCTTTCCAGGCACTCGTCCCGCTTGTACTAATGGATCTCATCTTGCGAATGGTGTATGCGTTAATGACACCAACCCAAGTGATATTAGTTGCCCTGCGGGTCAAGTAATAGATATCCAATCACATACATGTATATTTCCACGAAATGATTCCGAACCGGTAAAATGGACGAAAGAAGATTTTGACCATTTTTACAATGAAGGTATGAATTTAGGGAAATTAACATCTTCGAATATCGTTCCTCCTGACGTCACCCCCGCTAAAGACGGTAAGCAACAAAAAATGTCAGTGACGCCCCGTTTTTTGGACCCGACAGTAAAGGTGAAGGATCCAACTCTATATTCCAATGTTGAGTCAACCGGTGTCGATTATAATAACGGATTTGCGCCCCCCGCCGGAACTTATCAAAATGAAGATCAGCAAACGAAGTATGTGCGTGACAATATTTCACTAAATAATGCTGGTGTGAAAGCTGTACCTCATGGGAATAATGCGGAAGAAATCATTGATAACTCAAACCATACAGCTCTGGCCTATGGTTCAGTGATGGACACTCGAAATATAAATCCACCTCGTAAAATCAGTATGGATTCACCAATGTTTGCAAACTCAGCCGAATCGGTGAGTAATGCATTTAATCATAAAGGTGCTTATTTCGGGGATTGCTCTAAGGCCGATACTACTTTTGAGCGATTAGATCCTAAAAAAATCATAAAAACGACGCCATCTTGTTTTAAACCTAATAAGAGTAATTTGAATGGTTGTGTGCGTAGTCGAGAACCTATCCCTCCATCTATACAAATTATAAAAGGGTTAGAGGATTCTCGCGTATCGATGTGTGGGGATAAATGCATACAGTTAACTCTTGGTCGTACAGATGATAACTACCTGTCTCAAAAAGGTCAGTGTGGTGTTTACACCAAGGAAATTGTTGTGCGTGTTAAAGATGGAATTAAGCTTGATAGAGCCACGTTGAGTCGGACCCATTATGATGATCAGTTCCGATTGTATGCAGATGACAATATTATTTTTGATGGTGTACATATGCATTTTAATACACCAGATGGATTCCCTACCGAGAATACTCCATGTGAACAAGGGGTTAATCGTGATACCTATGATGCACGTGACGTATCACCTCAATTTAAACAAGCATTGGCTAATGATAATGAAATTAAATTCACGTACAAGGTTGGTGTGGGTGACGTTGGTGAAGCGTATGGGGTTGTTGATCTGCTTTTTGATAAACCACTAAAAAGCACTTGGGGCGATAAAATTACGGATTACCCCGAGGGATGTACTGAAGCATTAAAAGACGACACTAAGTTTTGTACAAATAATGGATGGAAATGTGATAGGGAATATTCAAGTGATGATCCTAATTATGGATTAGTTAACGTCTCAAAGGGTGACCGTGGTGATGGTTACGGATTGCCATCTGTTAATGGTGATGCTTTAGTCTTGGTCGCTCGTCGTGATTTCGATATCACTGGAGATCAAAGCCGAAACTGCGGAAT
The DNA here is from genome assembly GCF_021236965.1 of Photobacterium carnosum. Classification (NCBI taxonomy): domain Bacteria; kingdom Pseudomonadati; phylum Pseudomonadota; class Gammaproteobacteria; order Vibrionales; family Vibrionaceae; genus Photobacterium; species Photobacterium carnosum. Next base: position 64,474 of record NZ_WMDN01000017.1, read on the forward strand.
GGTCGTAGCTACAACATGGAATAGTGCTGATGGTAATGATGATGATGGGATCTATTTTTGTGGTAATCGCGCAGGTATTGGTACTCATACGGAAAGTGACCGACAGTTGAGAGGTACTGAACTCTCTAATATTTTACCAGCAAAGGGAAAATGGGAAGTCATTGCTGCCCGTGTGTTTAGTGATCATGTTGTATGGTATCGATATGATACATCTCAAGAAAAAGTCGTTAGCTTTTCCAGTCGAATACTAAATGGTGGCCCATTTGATAGCCTACGAATGACGGGTTTTCGTATAGCACGAAGCAAAAGCCGTAACTCTCTTGACTGGTATCATAAAGCAACAGATCCGTTATGGTTGGCGTATTGGCAGGTCTTAAATGGAAAAAATGACACAGACTTGTCTCAATACCTATCAAAAATAGCACTGGAACAACCATGGCTACAATTTAAAGCGCTATTTCCATCAGATACCGGTATTCCTGTCTGTATGGACGCTCACGCGTTAGATTATATGTGTGATCCGCTAAAAGGGAAGTCGTTAAATTATGGTGGAGCTGCATTTGATTTTAAAGCCATAACTAATATGGCTGATGGTTGTAAGCAATATGACCAAAACAAAGACTGTGATGCGTTAACTAAAACGTGCGTTCCCGGTTGGTATGATGAAACAACCAGAACTTGCTATGCGTGGAATGAAAATTATTCATGTGAAGATCACTCTCATGCAATGGTTACTGTAAAACGAAAAAATAACACTTGTTTTACTGATGATGCGTGTATCGATGGCAGTTGTGATGTACGTGCTGATGAAACGAATGCCGATTTTACGAATGCTCTGTCTCAATATGCTGTAGCGAATGAGATTGGTGATAAGAAAAATTGTACAGGCACCGATCCATCAACATGTAGAGTGTTTACTGGCAAAGTTTCCATGTGCTCTAAAGATCCATTAGGCATGATTGATTGCTGTAAAGCGCCAGAAGGTGTTGGGCAGGGTGATGTTTTTGTGATGGCCTCTAACATGGTTACTGTTGAATCATATATGGCGTCGGAAAGTGGTCTATTTAGCACTACAGGCCTTGGGGAATCGTTACAAGCGACACATAAATATGTTGCAGAAACGGCAAAAGGTGCTTGGGACACTATCTCAAAACCAATTGGTGACATGGTAGATAAGGCGTGGAGTTCTATTTCAACTAAATTTACGGGGACTGCTGCGAATAGTGCCGGTAATACTTCTCTATCTATGATAGGTGATGCAGGAACAGCTATTGGTGATTTTGCTTCGGGGTTAATGACTTCACTTGTAAACCTTAAAAATCAAATGCTGCAATGGGTTTTTGATCAATTACCGGAATGTCTACAAAATTTCGTTATGGGTTTAGCTGAGTCTCTCGCTGGTACTGTGGCTGGTGGTGGTGCTGCGGGTGGTGGTGCTGCTGGTGGTGGTGGTGCTGCTGGTGGTGGTAGTGTGGCTACCAGTCAGGCAGGCGCAGAAGCTCTTAATACCATAGGCTCAAATATCATGGGGGTTGTGTCGTTTATCGGGTGGGCATATGCCGCTTATCAGATCGCAAATATGGCTTATCAGATGATATTTGCATGTACTGAAGATGAGCAAAAAGTAGGTGTTGATTTAATCGGTAAAAAGTGTTTTTGGGTCTACACTAAAAAGCCGAAAAAAGTTTTGGGTGTAAGAATGGGTAAAACTAAAAAATTCCATTGCTGTTATAACAACGTGTTAAGCAGAATCATTATGGAACAAGCATCAGCCCAACTTGGCTGGACTAAGCGGCAATATTATGACCAAGGTTGTAATGGACTCGATTTTACACAAATCGAGAAGGTTGACTTCGATAAAATAGATTTTAGTGAGTGGATCGATATGATGGCTCAAAATAATATGATCCCAGATAATAAGACGCAGGATGATATAACTAAGGGCAATATGATGAATGGCTTTGGTCGTATGTCCACAAAAGAGCGTATGGATGAGCGAGGGAAAGGGAATGTTTATGTTGAACATGTCAAGGAAATTAATAACTTAGATATGGGTAATAAGATCGATTGTAGTTCATACCCGCGCCCCGCATTTTGTGACACGCTAAATAGTTATGATCGTAATAATGGTTTGTAGTTAATTAAAAGGGTCGCCATTAAAGTTATAGGTGGTGGCCCTTTTACATTATTTTCAATAAAAGCGAATCTACTACATAAAATATGCTGTAATTAACCTACATCAATCAATGATTTCATTAACTTGAACGTAAATTTATAATATTGATTGAGCGTTATAGCTATGCTATGGAATCATTCCCTTTAATAATATTTGATGAGCCCAAAAGCGTACGGATACGCTTTTTTAGTGGGTCATTATTATTTTACATGAATTAACGTTAGTTATTAATTTCGCTTTATGGTTTTACAAAAAAATTCTTTTTTGTAGTTGATTGTATATATGGTGTGTTTTTCATTTGAATCTTATCAAATTTAGCAAAATAGTTAATTGGTGGGACGTAGAACAGCATGTTTTCTTTCTTATTGTATTTCATCATTAACATGATCGCTGGTGCGAGACGAACTCTTGTGATGATGTATTTCCCATTATTTTTAGTGTTGAATGGTAGTCCGTGTTGTTTATCTGCGTAACCCATAAATTGAAGATTATTAGGAGATAGAAACATTGAACATTCGACGTTTGGATCAGTGTAAGAACACCATGAACCTTTATAATTAAATTCTGATTTTGTTGATGTGGTAATCTCACCTTTTTTGCTCGCCTTAAAAAAATCTTCATACATAGGCTTTAATAATTTTTGGGTGATATCATCCGTAATTAATTTTCTGTCTTCAGAATTGTTGATATCTTTACCATTTGCAGGCATCCAAATGATTGCTTGAAAATAATTTTGGATTTTTGGTGTACTTGCATCCATAGAAGCCGCAAACAATAAGCCAGTTAATCCACCGCTTAATCCATTAGATAATGATCCCATCGCTATTTCAGAACCATAGATTGTTTTACCGCTAACACCGTCAGTATCTTTTAGATTGTTTTCGTCTTCGATATTAAACGGAATTCGATCGTTCCATGCTGCTGATAGAACGTTCATGGCATATGAGTTGTTATTGTGTTTAAAATTTTTAATCGTTGTGTCGGCTTCAACCTTACCTAATGCTGTTGCACAGCCTGTAGTGATGCACATTACCGATGCTAAGGTAACTATCTTAATAAGTTTAGTAATTTTCATGGTTATTAATCTCAAATTTGGGGGGCAATGTTTGCCGATGTATCTATTTTATTATGCTTTCCCATTCGCGCTACCTCGTATTAATCAGTTATAAAAAAATCGTAAGTAACACACAATAAAATAATGGTTCAACTTTGCAATTATCCCATAAATTCATGCATTACAGTGTGTTATTGCTCACTTAATTTATCGTAATGCGCATACGATAACAGTACGTTATTCCTCAACGACATTTTAATGGGTGCAGCTCTAATCAACGCTAACCATTGAAAGCGTGTATAATTAAAAAATTATCTTTTTGAGAGTGTCTTAATAGTTATGGTGGGTCTCACCGAAGATCAAAAATTAGTTGCTGAAAGTGATGGTTATACTATGTGCTGCGCACTGCCTGGCAGTGGTAAAAGTCATACGATTGTGGAGTTAACCAAAAATCTGCTTAGTAAAGACAAGAAAAATAAAGTGCTACTTATTACGTTTACTCGTGCTGCGGCTGCTGAGCTAACTGAACGACTAAATGAAAGGTTGGGGAACGACGCTTATAGAGCAACAGCTTCTACTTTTGATTCGATCTATGGGCAACAAGTTAAATGTTTAAACGGTAAGCGAAAAAGAAGAACTATCGTTGGTGGCGAACAATTTAATTTTATTGAACGAGCAATAAGATACTGTTCGCTAAATGATATGGGAGTTGAAGATGCTAGGTTTCATATTGATTATTACGGTCGGATGATCGAACCAAAACCCATACAAAATGATCCAACAGCCGAAGGGTGGCAAGTTTATAGTTCTTACATGAAATTACTTCAGCAAAATAATATGCAAGATTTTAATCTAATAGCAAGAGAGGCATATTTAGGTGTTGAAACTGGACGAATTGAGCCGTGGGATTGTACTCACATGCTCGTTGATGAGTTTCAGGATACCTCTGATATGCAATATGGTTGGATTCGCGTTCATGGGGAGTCTGGGATAAATATTACAGTCGTTGGTGACGATGATCAGTCGATTTATTCTTGGCGAGGGGCGCTTGGCTATGAAAACATGGTCACTTTTCAACAGGATTTTGATGCGAAAGGTTATGTGTTGAAAAAATGTTTTCGTTGCCGTCCAGAAATACTCGCGGCTGCTAGAAAGGTTATTGAGTACAATAGTGCGCGTGTTTATAAAGAAATGGAAAGCACTCGAGAGGCTGGTGGTATTGTAAAAGTTCAAGGGTATCTCACTGAGATAGATGAACTCCAAGGTCTATTGGATGCTATTAACGGTGATAACAGACAGTGGGCTGTATTGTCGCGTACTAATAAAATTTTAGATAAGGTTGAATTGATGTTAAAAGTCAATGAAATACCTTATGTTCGCTTAGGCTCTAAAAATTTATGGGACGATAATATTGCTAATATTTTTCTTAAAATTCTATGGTCTATAGTGCGACCAAAAGATAAGAGATTTATTGGTGAGATCTTGGGGTGGTTAGGTGAAGATGAACAGGATATTCAGTTAATTATTCGTGCCTTGACACATTTTAAACCCTCCTTTGGTGAGTGGATGCCTGACGCTACTTTGCAGTGGTCATCAGTGTCACAAACATTGCATGAAAAGTGGATGTTATGGGGTACTGATTGTAGTGGCAAAATACGAATTGAAGGACGAATAAAGCAGATTGTTGATTTATTGAAAGAAGGTCGTAAATCGAAGGGTCCTGAAGCTAAGTTTTTAGATATTCTAGGTGGTATATTAACAGGCATGAAAGCTGAGTTATCTTTTTGTGAACGAGTAGAAATATTAGCTAAAAATCTGGCACCGAGTACGGGAGTTAAACCTGACGAGGGTACTAAGACAGGTATCGTAACATTGGCGAGCCTGCATTCTTCAAAAGGTTTACAGTGGACACAAGTTTGGATGTTAGCTAGTAACCAAGGAGTCTGTCCGTCAACTAGGGCATTAAGTGATGGAGAGGTTGCTGTAAGTGAGGAACGACGGTTATTCTACGTTGGTATGACTCGTGCTGTCGATGAACTACGATTATCGTTTAACTACAACCCCGAGCAGGGGACTGGCGAAAAAAAACCGCCATCACAATTTTTGGGTGAAGGTTTTCCAACTGAAGTTATTGGATTAATAGAAAAATTAAAAGAACAAGCAAAAAATAGTGAAAATTGATAGTTTTTGTTGAACTTTTATCTTTATCTTACATGTCAAAGTTTATTGTTGACTTATTGTGTCCCCACTTATATATTACATCGCATATAGCGCAAATATAGCGTTGGTGATTATAATTCACCGTCTTAGCAGTTTGTTTAGTACCTCGTTAAATCGAGTGGAACACAAAGAGGCTAATGCCACCGCAAAGCGGGGTAACAATTATTTATCCCCATACATTGACGTGTAGATGGAAGATAAAATAGAGCTAGCACAGTAAGCATTAATTATCATTTATGCCTTTTTGATAGTTATTGCTTACTGTGTATTTCTCGATGTTGTTGTTATGATTGGTTATAAGTTTTATTTATAGAAGTTATAACCAATCGTTGCGGTAATAAGATTAGCTCGACATACCTAATTTATTGCGTCCTGCAATGATGAACGAAACCATAATCATTCATTTTTATCTCTGCTTTTTTTAATTTTTAAATTAAAACCAGCCTTTCATTCCATATCTTTTGGACACTGATTGTTGATATTTTATGTATGATCCGCGATAGCCTAACTTGATATCTTTTCAAACTTGGCACTTCCTATCTTTGGTCGTCAAAATCGCACAAAAGTAACCTAACTCATTACTTAAATCATCGAGTTAATAAAAAGTCTTAGATCAACTTTTAAAATATTGTATCTAATCAACCTAGTTTATTATTCAAAATAAACTCAAAACTAACCAATTGCTTTAAATCACTACTTTTAGGTATTGCTAACACTTTACCTTTTGGTGGATTGTTGCTTTTTATCTGAATTGTTGTGCTTTATTGCTAACTTTTCGGACTAAAAAACAATGATAAAATTTAACTGCAATACAATTACATTTGGTGGAACTCTTGGTAAAGATTTAGAAGTAAAAGATGGCACAAATGGATCTAAACCTTTTGGCTTCGTTTCATGTGTACAAACTACTTCTTGGTCTAACAATCAAGGTGGTTTTAACGAGCGCGCTACATGGATGACATTGAAATTTAATGACAGCATGATACAAAAAATCGATCGTAATGGTGGTTTTTTTAAAGGCGATGAAGTTATTGTTGAAGGTTATTTAGTACAACGGAAAGGAACAAATAACAATACTATTATTGAGATTCAAGTTCAAAATGTTATTGCTCATTTGCCTAAAGCCATTCGTGATCTTGCTAAACAATCTGGATACAATGCACCTGCTCAACCTGTTTACCCTGCTCAACCTGTTCAACAACAGCAGCAATATAGCCAACCTGTTCAACAACAGCAGCAATATAGCCAACCTGTTCAACAACAGCAGCCGCAATGTAGCCAACCAGTTCAACAACAATTTATACAACAACAACAATTTGTACCTCAGCAACCTGTTCAACAACAGCAGCAGCAATATAGCCAACCTGTTCAACAACAGCAGCCACAATATAGCCAACCTGTTCAACAACAGCAGCAGCAATATAGCCAACCTGTTCAACAACAGCAGCAGCAATATAGCCAACCTGTTCAACAACAGCAGACGCAATATAATAGCCAACCTGTTCAACAACAGCAGCAGCAATATAGCCAACCTGAAAATAATCAGCAGCAGCAATATTCGCAGCCAACTACTAATGTACAAAGTGAACAGCCAACTCCCACAGCAGCAGAAACTATAAACCAAGATGCTCCCGAACAAGGACATCCCAGGCAAAGTTCAGCGCAAGTGGTATCAATTCAAGTAGATAAACCTCAGCAACCTGTTGATGATTGGTTTAATACTGATTTTTATGGTGGCAGTCGAAGTTTATAATATTCGTATCACTTTATTGTTGTTAACTAACTAAAATTCCCTCGGAATAAATTAATTATTCCTTAGGGGGTATTGATTTATTTTGATGGTCTTACTAACTTTTCGAGATTAAATCAATGCAAAATACAACTATCGATTCTCAAGACATATCATCTGTTAAAGTTCCAAAATCTATTTCTGCATACCTAAAACGTAGAGCTAACAAATTACATCGTAAGTCTATGACCGCAAAAAGTAATGCTGTTAAATCTCGTCTTTCTACTGATGCAAGCCGCACTCGTAAATACGCCAATGAAATTTATTTTTCTTGGAGTTAATTATGTCCAGTGTGATGTTTGAATTAGCGAAACAAGTAGGTGGAAAAACTCATTTTTATGAATCTTATGAAAATGAATCAGGCTCGTTAAAAAAATCAATTTTTTTCTCTAGCATGAATACCAAGCGATTTGTAGTAACTGAACAACGATATAACAATATACGACGATTTTTAGGTGTTGAAGATGTATCTGAGTATTCCCTTAGTGATCTTAAAATATCTGTTAAACGTAGCCTATTAAACTAAATTGAGAATAAATAAATGAATAAACTTATCTGTGTTAAAAAAGAAGCTGTTATCAAACAATCGGAAATGAAAGCTTGCTTATTGAACGTTCGTGATTTTAATGAATTTGTTTCAATTGCTGATGATACACAATACGATTTTTTGAACGGCTATATTGTTGACATTAAAGAAACTTATAAGCGTTGTACTGAATCAGTTATTACTCTGTTTACCAATTTATTGTGTAAGCGTTTAAATAAATCAATTGATGAAGTAAAAGCTATAGATTTTATTATAGTCGATCTTTGTTTTTAACTTTATAAGCTATTAATTACCAATGCACTCGGGATTAACATATTAATCCTGACGGGTTATTTGTTTTTCCTTTTGTGCTTTTACCGCACCTGGAGGAATAACAATGACTACTCAAATTACTACACAGCAATCAATCTTCGATTTTGCATCTGAATTAAATACATCAATTCAAGTTCAAAAAAATCCAATTAAAGTTAAAAAATCCATTCAAAAAACTAATGTTATTAATCTTGTTGAAACTGATACTTGTGTTCTTAGTGAAACTATTAAGAATTCTAAAGTTATCGTTAAAACAGATTATAAAAATGCATCAAGTTCTTTGCCAGATCATCATCTTTTACTATGTGATGGTTTTAATGGAAAGACAGATACTCTGACTTTAAATTGGACGGAAGATGATATTAATAAATTATGGACCGGAATGTTAACTGAGTATTTTTCGTTACTTAATTACGCAAAAGAAACATCGTCAGATCGTCAAGATATTCTTCGTTGGATGTCTACTGATTCATTTGATGTTGTTTGTACTCACTTAAATCTTAACGCTAATGACTTACGAATTGGTTTGTTTCAAGCATTGGATAACAAAGATAGAGAACGTAAATTAGATACTATTAATAATGGTATTTTAACGTTTAACCGCTCTGTTAAATCTATGATGCTTGACCTGCAAATCACGAGCAAGGAATTAAATAGTCGTTTTAATATTAATAAGTTATCTAATTCTTTTATTACTCGTATTACTAAATGTAAACAAAGTAAGAAGAAGAAAGAGTTTATTAATGATGTAAATTCGCAAGAGTTTAAAAACTACTGTATGTCCATCAACCTTAATAGTTCTGCTGTTATAAATAAGGTAAATGATGCGCTAGGTAAAATTAACACTGGAGAACTAGAAGAAATTAATTCTGATTTTGGTTACCAGCGTTTTACTCGTCACTCACTAGAAGATTTTATTTCTTAATTTTTTAGTAAGTAACATACCGCTTCATTTCTTTATTACTAATCCTCATGGGTAAGTGCTATACACATTATCCATTAGGGTAGTTGTATGTGCATTTTATCCATGAGTAAAAAATACATTTACCAAGGAAATTTTAAAATGACAACTACAACTACTCAAACTAAAGCAGTTATCGATACTACCGTTCCTGTTGCTAACGCTCTTCCATCAGTGATCACTAAAGAATATGCACACGCTCTACCAATTGATGAACTTGTAGCTCTTCTTGAACTCAAGGATCCAGAAATTGAAGATGTTGTATATTCTGACCCACGTTGGAATGAAATGGTAACAGTGGATGCTGGTGAATTGTTTGATATTATCCCCAAAGGTGCGGTTCGTATTAAACAACGTAAATATCGTCATCCTAAATGTGTTGCTTCAAATCCGTTTTATATTCCTCAGCGTGATGTTTTACGTCGTGTACTTGGCTGGTGGTGTGCTCCTGAGCGTCCATTAAGTCTTTACCTTTATGGTGAAACAGGTACAGGTAAAACGGAAATGATTCAATATTTTGCGGATAAACTTAACTGGCCTGTGTCTATCATGCAAGTGACAGAATACAGTCGCTCAGATAAGGCCCAAGGCTCTTATGTGCTCCACAATGGTAAAACTCCATTTCATTATGGTCCTGTAGCTCAAAGCATGAAATATGGCTGGTGTCTAATTCTTGATGAACTAGATAAGGGTAACGGTGATTTTCATTGTAAGTTACATAATCCAGTTGAAGGCAAACCAATGCAAATTGATGACACTGGTGAGATTATTCTTCCAGCAGAAGGTTATCGTTGCGTAGGCACCGGCAACACATCCGGTGGCGGCGATATTTCTGGGAGATATTTAACGTCAAACCGTATGGATGAAGCTTTCCGTCGCCGTTTTGGTGTCGTTAAGTGTGATTACCCCGCTTATGATATTGAATGTGCGATATTAACAAGTCGAAATAATCCAGATAGTCCAATTTCGAAAAAAACGATCCGTCGTATGTGCCGTTTTGCAACAGAAATCCGCAAAGCGTTACAGGCACCAGAAATTGAAGCAAAATGTACAACTCCTGAAGAACTTGCATCAGCTAAACTTCCAGTGGAACGTTTAGGTTGTGCTTTTTCTACTCGTATTCTTGTCGCTTGGCATCAATATATTATGGTTTTCGGTCGTCAATTCACTCCATTAATTGAATCATTTAATTTTGTTTTTGGAGAATCGTTAGATGAGGAAGATCGCCCTGCTGTATTTGCAATTTTGCAACGCATCTTTGGTGAATCAATTAATCATGCTGACGAGTGGACTGAAGAAAAAAAGTAAGTAAAGGAGAAGATGAAGATGAAGGTTTTGAATATCCATGTTCACCATTGCAAGATGTTAGCTCATTATATTTTAATGGCTATAAATGTAATGTAAATGGGAAGGATAAGCTTTGGTACATCGCATTTGATAGTCGTGGTGTGCATACATTTTATTCTGATCCTGAAACACTTGATTCATTAATTTATTATCATAAATCATATGCTGAATTCATTAAGCCTCACGTGAATTCTATGGATTTGATATTAAAGTATGTGGATAAAAAAATAAGTGAAAAAGTTAAGAAAGGTTATGTGTTAGAGAATGCAACCGCTTCTTATGACATACCGACTAACTCATTCATTTAGCTTTAAATTAAACTTAATTAGTAACATCGCCCATCAGGACAACAAACAATCCTGACGGGATAAGTTTGTCGTTTTGTTGGGCTTCTTTTTTTTAATGGAGGAACTCAAAATGACAAATTTTACTAACAACGTAAACCCACTAGATCCGAATGGTTCTATCGTTGCATCTGCAGATCAAAATGCAAAAGATATTGGTGAACGTTACACTCGTTTGAAAAATGGCTGTGTGCAAGTTGGTTATGATATTAATAACTGGTCGGGTACTAAGACATTAACGAAGGCGAATGTGCGAGTTTATGATGATAGCGGTGCTTTAGTTGAGTTAGATAGCGACATGGCAACCCCTGGACGTAAGGCACTTCTTAGTAAAGAGAGTTTATCTTTTACTAATAAGTATACTGTTCGAATGGGTCGATTGTTTGCTAAATATGGAGTTAAATTTTGCGGCAACTGGTTAGTTCCTGATGATTTATTACCACAATTAATGTTAGAAGCTAATGTTCAAGTAAATGAATATTACGATTGCGTTAATAATTTCTGCCATAACTATGAGCATCTTATTCAAGAATGGGTTACTAAACATCCTAGTTTAGCTAATGTTATTCGTGAAGATATGTTGAGCGTAAAAGAGGTTGAACGTAAATTCAAATTGAAAGTTTATCCTCCAATTCGTATCGCACCGAAAGATGTTAATGATATGGAAGAGTTACTTGATGAAGCTACTGATGGTGTTTGGCAAAGTATTAGTAAAGAAGCGTTGGATATTATAGATACTTCATTAACTGTACGAACTGGCAAACTAAAAGGTACTTTAAAAGATGAATGTGGTCATAGTGTAGTAGGGAAGCAGTTAAAACGGTTACGAGATAAAGTTAATTCTTTGTCTATGATTAATGAGGATTTTGATGGCCTTGTTGATGTATTAGACGATTTAATGAAAAATGCATTACCTGACTCTGGACGTATTATTGGTGAACATTTCAAAACATTATTAGTTTATGTTGAAATGCTTTCTGATCCTAAACGTGCACAACTTCAAGCTAAAGGAATTAATCAAATCTCAAGTTTACTTGCTTCAGATCTTGATTATGACGCTTCTGCGGAGGTTGTTGATAATGTTGTAGGCGTTATAAAAACTCAACCTGTTGCAGTTGAACCTCAACCTGTTGCAGTTGAACCTCAACCTGTTGCAGTTGAACCTCAACCTGTAGTAGTTGAACCACAACCTGTAGTAGTTGAACCACAACCTGTAGTAGTTGAACCACAACCTGTAGTAGTTGAACCACAACCTGTTGTAGTTGAACCACAACCTGTTGTAGTTGAACCACAACCTGTAGTTGCTGATGTCGAAATCAATAATCTTCGTGATTCTTTGATTTCAATTGAAGATGAACCAGAAGATGTTGACGATTTTGTTACAACAGAAGGTTTCTTCTTCTAATTAGCTCCATAAACTAACAGCCCTCACGGTTAATTTTGACCGTATGGGTCATGATTTTCCTTGAGGGTTATATATTAATCTTTAAGGAAAAATCATGAACACTAAAACAAAATTAAGCTCAATCGAATTAGCTAAAAGAAAGAAAGCATTATTACGTAAATTTGCATTGATTCAACGAATGACTGCAGATACGAGTGGTAGTTTTTCACTTTCTGGCACTGGTGCATATACGTCAGGTAAACATGTAAATTTACCTATTGGTGATTTTTCTGACCCTGAGTATTTGGATATGATTGAGGGTATGCTAGATCACGAAAATGGTCATTGTAAGCATACTAATTTTCATGTGTGGAATGATATTAAATCTAATTTAGTTCGATCATTAACAAATATATTTGAAGATATTCGAATTGAAACAAAAGTCGGAATGGAATACCCAGGCGCTAAAATTAATCTTGAAAAGTTGGTTAAAATTGCTATTAGTCGAAAGATGTTTTCTATCCCAAGAGAAGATGACGACTTAGTTTCTTTAGTGCAAAAGTTTCTTTTGTATAAAGGTCGTTATCAGATTATCGGACAAACATCGCTTAAATCTTATAGTGAGATTGTAGTTCCGTTATTAAAAAATGTATTACCAAATTCATTTAATGATTTGAGTGATGTATTGACGGATGCAACCAATAGTAAAACCACAAGTGATGCAAGATATTGTGCTGAACGTGTGATTGCTATTCTTCAAAAAGAACAAGAACAGCAAGAACAACAAGAACAAGATGATAGCTCTGACGATAATTCTGATAGCAATAGCTCTGATGATAATTCTGATAGCGATAGCTCTGATGATAATTCTGATAGCGA
>NZ_WMDN01000018.1:0-77459 GCF_021236965.1 Photobacterium carnosum
AAAGTTGCATTTATGCTGAATAGACACTGCGGAGTGGTAGTTCAGTTGGTTAGAATACCGGCCTGTCACGCCGGGGGTCGCGGGTTCGAATCCCGTCCACTCCGCCATTATTGAAGAAACCTGAATCGAAAGATTCAGGTTTTTTTTCGTCTGTAGAAAATGGTAACGATCGTGTAGGTTATTATCCGTCATCTCGGAAGGGAGGTACGAGCTATCCGCGATCTACTTATCACGTGTTTGAGCATTAAAGACACCAATAAAAAATCGGTTAAAACAGCAGTAAAAATAATCATTCTACAAGGTTCTGATCTCGCTCGTAACCTCACTCTATAAAATGATGGCAGAGGCGGTAAATTAAGCTCTGTGGACTATTTAGCAGGTGTTTATTATCAGCGTATTTTAAAATTTTTACTTTAAAAGTAACCAGTTAGGGAAGGTAATTTTTTTAATCACGATATACATTCTTAAAATAATAATAAAGCTAATACTGGTTAGAGTGGCAATGTTTGGATTGATTGAAAATTTGGTTTGAAGAATATAAAGGTAGCAACCAATAATGACCGGGCTGGCATAAAATTCAGTGTTATTGAACATCGTTGGTCGAGCAAGAATGACATCTCGCAGTACACCCCCAAAAATAGCGGTGATCATTCCCATAGTAACTGCAACATAGCCTGCATAATGTTCAGCAACCATATTTTTAGTCACTAGAACGGAAAACATCGCAATACCGATAGCATCGAGGACAACGATTAAACGTTCGGCTTTTAGTTGTCGTAAATGTGGGGCAAGGAAAAAGCCAAAAAAAGAAGCAAGAAGTGCAGTCCAAAAATAAGAGGGATCTCTGATCCAAAAGACTTGATCCGTTGAGAGAATAATATCTCGCACTGTTCCGCCGCCTAATGCTGTGATCCACCCTAACACCATGACACTAACGATATCTTTGCCTATATTAGCTTCACTGATGACGGCACTTAATGCAAAGGCAACGATACAGATAATTTCAATGGTGTGAATTAGCATAAATAAGCCTATAACATATTAATATTAAGGGATAAATTTTATATTTATACTAACATGTCGTGGTATTTGTACGAGAGCGTAAAAATGGTCATAGTGTTTTCAAAAATAAAAAAAGGCCGGAAATCCGACCTTTATTATAATTTTCATGTGACAATATTAGAAATATTATCGGCCGCTATGATCAAATGTTTTTACGTCTTCAGCTATACATTGAGAAGCTGCATGTGAAGTAAGAAATTCAATCGAACGTGTAAAGTCAGCAATTAATAGATTAGCAAGATCAATGGTTAGACCTTGTTTAACTAAAATACGTTGAACGATAATTTCCTTAGCATTTGCAGGCAATGTATATGCAGGCACTAACCAACCACGGGTACGTAAACGATCAGCAAGATCGTAAAGTGAGAAGGATACATTCGCATTGGCTTTTAAACGCCATGAAATTGCAGGGATCCCTTTTTCACGATTACCATCAAAGATAAATTCAAACATATTAAATTTATTAAGCTCTTTGACTAAATATTCGCACACATCGTAACTTGCATTATGAATACGTTGGTAACCTTCAAAGCCTAAACGAAGGAAGTTATAGTATTGAGATATAATTTGACCTGCAGGGCGAGAGAAGTTTAGTGCGAAGGTCGGCATGTCACCACCAAGGTAGTTAACATGGAAAATCAAACCTTCAGGTAAATCTTCTTTGCTACGCCATACGACCCAGCCCACACCTAGTGGTGCTAAACCAAATTTATGACCTGAAGTACTGATTGACTTCACACGTTCTAGACGGAAGTCCCAACGCTCAATATCAGGCGCACAGAATGGTGCCAGCATAGCGCCGCTTGCACCATCAACGTGAATGTCGATAGAGTTACCAGTATCATGTTCATAAGTATCAAGAGCATCTGATAATGGTTTTACTGTTTCGTATAAGCCTGTGAAAGTTTGACCAAATGTTGGAACAACCATAATAGTGTTAGCATCAACTAACTCTAACATATCTTCTGGGGTCATAAAGTAATGACCGTCGTCCATTTTGGTTTCACGCATTTCTACGTCCCAGTAGCGGGCAAATTTTTCCCAACATACTTGAACTGGGCCACAAACCATATTGGGTTTATCGGTTGGTTGACCAAGCGCACGACGCTCTTCACGCCAACGCCATAATGCAGCCAAACCACCTAACATACAGGCTTCACTTGAACCTGTTGTTGAAGTACCAACGGTTGTTACTGACTCAGGTGAATTCCATAAATCCGCTAACATATGGACACAACGTCCTTCAATTTCAGCAGATTGAGGGTATTCATCTTTATCGATCATGTTCTTATCAATGGAAAGATCCATTAATTTATGAACTTCATCTTCTTCCCATGTTTGGCAAAAAGTGGCTAGGTTTTGACGAGAATTACCGTCAAGGTAAAGTTCGTCACGGATCATTTGATAGATTACGTTTGGTGCTTGTTCTTGCTGTGGTAGCTTGGTAGTTGCCGCAACGTGATTAATCGCTTCTGAACCAAAGATTGGATCGTTTTCTGATTGACGGTTTACTTCATGAAGAGCCATAATTTTCTTCCTACCTTAATGTTGCGTACTGCTAAATAGGTTCCAAGCCATTGCTTGAGTAACATGCTTGATCATTTGTTGACCACGGATACTATTACCAAATGGGTCTAGTCGTGGTGAAAATGCTGCGAGTGCGCCAATGTTGGGTATTACTGTTAATAAACCGCCACCAACACCACTTTTACCTGGTAGACCAACATCATAGGCCCAATCGCCAGAGGTATCGTAAAGGCCTTCCATCGCCATTTCTGCAAGAATATGGGGAATGTTTTGGGTTTGAATTAACTGCTTACCTGAACATGGATTTTTACCACCATTAGCAAGTGTTGCGCCCACTGTTGCTAGTTCTACCGTATTAAATAGGGTAGAACATTGGCGAGTATAAACATCACAAGCTTCAAGAGGCTCTGAGTACATACGACCTGATGACTCTAATAACAATGCAATGGCACGGTTATGAGTATTGGTGGTTTGTTCTGACTGATTCACTTCATCAGAAAGCGTAATCGCACTGTTTGCTAGCAGAGATTGGAAATTTAAAATCTGCTGCCAACGTTGTTCTTTATCTGTTGCTTTAACTAAACTCACTGTTGCCATTGCACCGGCATTGACGAGTGGCGTTAAGGGCTTACCTTGATGTAGTTCAAGCGCAAGCACTGAATTAAATGGCATACCTGTAGGTTCAGCACCGATTTTACTGTGTAGCGCATCAGCACCTGATTGTTCAAGTACTAATCCGAGTGTCATAATTTTTGAAATTGACTCAATCGCAAATTTATAATCAGTATCTTGTAATTGGATAATTTCACCAGTAACAGAAACAAAGGCTAGGCCAGTCAGTTCTGATGGCACTGAGGCTAGAAACGGAATATATGAGGCATTTTCACCGTCCATATTTGTTTTAGCTTCATCTAGCGCTTGCTGCATAACAACAGCAAGCTTTTCATTTAGTTGTGACATTAACGCATCCTTAACTCTTATTGGTTTAATGTATGAGTTACTTTGTCTGATGGGTTGATAATACCAGGGTGAACTTTTTCAATTTCCCAAGTAAAGGGCGCAAAGTCAGTGACCGCTGGATCTTTCCAGTGAGGTTGACGGGCTTTGTAAATGAATAATGGTACAGATACGAAAATGATGGTTAATACGACTAAGAAGCCAATGTATTCTTCAGGACTACCCACCGAAATTTGACTTGGTGGAATGAAAGAGAAGATAAATGCTAATAGTGACCCAGAGAAACCGACACCTGCGATGATCCACATACCCATATCACCACCAGGAATTTTGTATGGACGAGGACGATTAGGTTGGGTGTAACGTAAGTGAATGGCTGCAGCGAACATTAATAAATACATGATGAGGTAAAGTACAACCGTTAATTGGCTCAAGATTTGGTAAGCTGCTTGAACGGAAGGTAATACCACAAACACGGTTGAAATCATGGTTACTAAGAAGGCTTGCGCCATCATGATATGTGTTGCCATACCATTTTTGTTGGTGTATTGCCAAAAACGAGGTAGATAACCACCTTTAGCGACCACAAGTAATGCAGATGAAGGACCTGCAACCCAACCAACAACCCCAGCCAGTACACCAAGTGCTAAACATGCTGCCATAATCGGTGCTGCCCAACTGATACCAGCCCAAGCAAACATATCATCGTAAGCAACTAACAAGCTTTGAGTTAAGTTGATATCTTTTTGAGGAATAATAAAAGCGATAGCTAATGTACCAAGTACAAATACACATACAGTACCAATGGCGGCAATAGCAATTGCTAGTGGGTAGTTACGTGGCGCGTCATCAACTTCTTTAACGTGAATAGCGTTCATTTCCATACCGGCATAGAACAAGAAAATACTTGCGGCTAAAACAACGTTATTAAAGTTAGAGAAGTCAGGAATAACATCATGCCAAGATAGTTGAACTTGTGGTGCGTGACCTGAGAAGAATAGATAAGAAAAGCCTAATATAATTAATACAATACCAGGGATAACCGTACCTACTAAACCACCCCATTTTGCAACTTTTGAAAATGTGGCCGTACCACGAAGGGCTATAATAGTTGCTAGCCAATAAATACCTAGCACAATGCCAAGGACAAAGAATTTATTTTGTGATAATGCCTGATCCCATGATTGATCTGGGCCAACAAAAGCAAGTGATACAGAACCAAAAGTCAGTGCGGTTGGAAACCACACGGTAACTTCAATCCATAACATAAAAATAGCAACTAATGCTAAACGTGGGCCAAATGCTTCACCCACCCAGCGAAATACCCCGCCTTTTTCAGACCAACCCGTTGCCAGTTCAGCGGCAACTAATGAAACTGGAACCAAAAAGACTACGGCGGCAAAAATATAATAAAAAATGGAACTTAAACCGTATTCAGCTTCTGCTGGAAGACCTCGCAAACTCACAACTGCAACGATATTTAACATTGCTAATGCGAATATGCTGATCCCCCCTTTTTTTGCTTTATTTGTACTAGTCATCATTAACCAACTTAATCATTAAATAGATTTCAATTTTTATTGTTAGATTTATGGATGAAAAACAGAACATTTTGTGCTGTTTTTATACATTCATTATATAAAAATAACACTGGCATATATGTATTCACACGTATAAAAAGTGTTGTTAAGGTTGCATATATATCGCTTGAGTATTTTTTATATTATGTTGTTTATTTGTGTATTTAATCGAAAATATTAAATGCTATTTGTTAAAATTGAAGCATTCCTTATTTTTGATAATATTATTACGATAAAAATTATGTAAAAATGAAATTCAATAGATTGATTTTAGGGAATAACCAGTGAAATTTTTTTTCCAGCGTAATGAAATGGATTCAGAGATTAGAATTGAATTAAAAACAGCATCGTTTTATTTATTAGTTGCGATGATTGTAGGTTGGATGGCGATCAGTTTTATTTTGCAGTCAAATGAGGCTGGCTCAGTATTTTTACCGATTTTAATTGGCTTTATGATGTTACGTTTCTTTGCTTTAGTTAAAGTACAAAAAGAAGTGTTAGTGGCAATGCGAGACAAGCGCTTAACCACTCAGGGGAGTAAATTTTCATTTACCAATCCCTTTATTTATATTATCAAGAAAAAGTTACAACCTGAGCCTGAAGCATAATTAAAAACGGCCGCGATGCTATTTGCTATATCAATATATAGCAGCATTGCGGCCGTTTGCGATCATTGAGTAGCAGACACTAATTAGTTATTGCTGTGCAGCTCGCTGTTTAATTCAATTGCTGTTTTATTGGTTAAACATTCAATTTGGCCTGTCATTGAGTTACGACGGAACAATAAGTCAGCTTTACCCGCAAGATCACGTGCTTTAGCGACTTCAACTGGCTTCCCTGAGGCATCCAGCATTTGTACTTTTGAGCCCGCAGTGACATATAAACCTGATTCGATAGTACAACGATCACCCAGTGGGAAACCAAGACCGGCGTTTGCACCTAAAAGGCTATTTTCACCAATTGATACTACGACTTTACCACCGCCTGATAGTGTACCCATAATTGAAGCACCACCACCGATATCAGAACCGTTACCGACCATAACGCCTGCTGAAATACGACCTTCAACCATGCTGACACCCGTTGTACCAGCATTGAAGTTAATGAAGCCTTCATGCATAACAGTGGTACCTTCACCAACATGTGCGCCTAAACGAACGCGTGAAGTATCTGCAATACGAACGCCTGTTGGTACGATATAGTCTACCATTTTAGGGAATTTATCGACGCAATCAACGGTGATAGTTTCGCCGTTAAGACGTGCATCCATTTGGCGATCAGCAAGTTCTGGTAAGTCGATAGGGCCTTGGTTTGTCCACGCAATGTTGTGCAGTAAACCAAAAATACCGTCAAGTACTAGACCGTGTGGTTTTACTAAACGGTGAGAGATAAGTTGTAGTTTTAAGAAACCTTCAGCAACCGATACGGGTGAGATATCAGTTTTCAGCATAACCATAACTAGCGGCTGTGAAGACAATGTTGCTTTTGCTGCAAATTGTGCGCTTATTTCATCGTTAGCATCTTCAAATGCAGATGCAATTGCAGCACATTGTTCTGGTGTAACATCGATAGCTTGGTTACCACCGTGGTAATCAACAATTGCAGCAATGTCTTTTACTAGTTGCTCTGATGGATGTAGCGTTGGGGTTGGAAAAAACGCTTCAATAATTTTTCCATCACAGTTTTTAGTTGCAGTACCTAGGGCAAGTGAAAAGCTAGACATGATTACCTGTTCTCCATTTCAAATAAAATAATACGATGCGGTAATTAAAATAATGTAATCACCAATAACCAATGTCAGTGATTGCCTATTGAGTTAATCGATGATTTTCCGCTAATTTATCTATCATAAAGACAGTTACAAAAATAAAGAAGAGCTGAACTGATAATCAGAGCAAAATGATAGTTTATTGACGAAAAATGGACAGAATATAATTCATTTTGGCACTTATATTTGTTCATAATGGCATTGAGAGCGGAACATTTGAGGGGAATATATAATAGATAAAAAAAAACCTCCATCAGGAGGCTTTCGACGACAAACTGAATAATCTAAAAATTATGCGGCGTCTTGCTGCTGCTCATCGGCAACAACTTCAGGTTTTACTGTTTTTGGTGCTGGTTTGGCTTTTTTTGCGCCTAAAGCAACCAAGACTTCTTCACGATTTTGCGCCAAGAACATTGATAGTTCTTCTTGCTTAGTTTCATCTTCGAATAAGTCACTTTCACTTAATAAAGCAAACATCTCATCTGCCATATCAAGCATTTTGTCATATGCGTCGGCTTCGGATTTAGAGGTAAAAGTCATCTTTTCTTCCCCGTTGCGCTCTACCACATATTTGACGATAACTGCCATGGTCACCCTCTCCTGAAAATTATTTACTGGACGCTTATACAGTAGTATGGTGAATGAGTCTAGTGCTAAGCGTGTGAATGTGATGACTCAAGAAAAATTTAACCAAATATATCATCGTGCTACAGAAAGAAAAGGCGGTGAATTAAATTTAGAACAACGACTAACAATTCCGTTGAATAATGAGCAATTAACACTAATTCCAGATCATCGTTGGTTAGCTGAATTTACTCAAAAAGTGTTTCAATGTGGTATTCGATGGCAAGTAGTACGTAACAAATGGCCTGCATTTGAGGCGGCGTTTTTTGAGTTTGATATTGAAAAAATGGGCCTAATGCCAACTGAAATGTGGGAGCGAAAAGCGCAAGATGCAACCATTATTCGAGATTTAAAAAAGGTAATGACGATCCCTGAGAATGCCAATATGATCCATCGCGCGGCATTGGAATATGGATCATTCTCGGCAATGGTAGCCGATTGGCCAGAGCAGAATATCATTGGTTTGTGGTTGTATTTAAAAAAACAAGGATGTCGCTTAGGCGGTAAAACGGGCGCTTATAGTTTGCGCGGGCTTGGTAAAGATACCTTTTTGCTGACACCCGATATTGAGGCTTATTTACGCCATACTAATATTATTGATGGCGGCCGTGATACGTTAAAATCGTTACACGCAGCGCAGAATGCATTCAATGATTGGCAGCAACAATCAGGCCGATCATTAACTCAGATCAGCCAAATTATTGCATTTAGTGTGGGTGATAATCGGGTTTAATCAAACTGCCATTGTTGGCAAAAGGTCAAAAATAGTTTTAATAGTGGGCTTTGATATTTTTCTTGGTGATATAACAGCCAATATTGACGGTTCATATCAAGGGGTATCGTTAATATGGCAACGCGCTGTTCTTCAACGGCATGGGTGATTGCACGTTGAGAAATACAGGTAATACCTAAGCCAGCACTAACACAATTAATGATCGCCTCGGTAGTATTTAACTCAAATGAGGTGGTCCACTTTTCTAATTGAGGTGAAATTCGATTAAGAAAAAACTCCCGCGTACCTGAACCTATTTCTCGTAGTACCCATTCTGAATTTTCGAGATCGGATAACTGTAAGTTTTTTATTTTAGTTAATGGGTGCTGTGGATGACAAGCGATCACCATTTGATCACTTAACCACGGTTGAACAACAAGGTCGGAATGTTGGATCTTTCCTTCAACTAAACCAATATCTAATTCAAATTCTGTTAATTTATGGCAGATCTGAGCCGTATTTGAGATAAATAATATTTGATCACGATGTTGAGTTTCAAGTCTAAAATCACGCAATAAAAAAGGGGTGACTTGGTTTCCAACGGTATCACTTGATCCTATCTTTAATTTACCTGTCAGTGGACCCGCTTGATCAAATAAATTTTCAATCGCATTTGAACGAGCTAAAAGTTCATCCGCAAGAGGTAACAATCGTTTACCTTGTTCATTGATTATTAAGCGATTATTGTTGCGATCAAACAGTTTGTGATCAAGTTGTTTTTCAAGTTCAGAGAGCGCCATGCTCACTGCGGGCTTTGATAAAAATAATTTTCCAGCGGCTGCGGTAATTGTTTTTTCTTGTGCCACGGTCACAAAAACGTTGAGTTGTTTTAACGCTATATTCATCATTACCTCATTAAAAGACGCAAGGCGAATCTGACCACCTTGTTGTTAAGATAATTTTAACACTGTTTTAAATATATTCAATTATTATAAACAAAGGTAAACATGTATACTGTAGTCAACAAAACAATAATTCGCTATTGCTATCCTCTAAGCGGAGAAAAAATATGATTGCAGCAACAAAACAAAAATTAGCCAGCGCGCCGACACCCATGGCGGGGTTAGCATTAGGTATTGGCAGTCTTTTATGGTGTTGGGAGAGTGGTGCTCAACTTCATGGTTACGGACAGATAACAGGCGCAGTTATTGCAGCATTGATGCTACTCATTTTAATCGCTAAATTTTTAGTGCATCCAAAGTTGTTATGGAATGATTTATCACATCACGTTGTTGGCAGTGTAGTACCGACATTTGCAATGGCATTAATGGTGGTATCTAAAGCGATTAGTGTTTACGGCTCAATCACTGTTGGTGTGTATGTTTGGCTATTTGCGGTTGGATTGCATGTGGTTTTCTTAGCATTATTCTTATTTCATCGTGGCCGTGATTTTCATTTACATCACATGGTGCCAAGTTGGTTTGTACCGCCAATTGGTATTATTGTTGCAGACGTTTCATTTCCAGGTATTGCTGGGTTACATCCATTAGCTTATGCATTGCAAATGTTCGGTATGATGGCTTATGCCGTGATGTTACCGATGATGATTTATCGATTTATGTTCCGTGATGAAGTGCCTGATGGTGCTAAACCAACCATTGCGATTATGGCAGCGCCTGCAAGTCTGTCTTTGGCGGGTTATCTAACCATTACCGCTACACCGTCGCCAGTGATAGTCGCTTTACTTGGTGGTATTGCCGTATTAATGACAGCGGTTATCTATTTAGCTTTTTTCCGTTTATTACGCTTAGATTTTAGTCCCGGTTATGCCGCATTTACTTTTCCAATGGCAATTGGTGCGACCGCTTTATTTAAAACAGTCGCTTGGATGCAGAGCTATGGCTTTGATGCGCATTATGTCGCTCAAGTTCATGGTTTAGCGACAATTGAATTATATGTAGCGAGTATCATTATTGGTTATGTATCCATTCGATATTTAGCTTTTTATCGTCCTGTGAGTCGATTATTTCAACGCAGTGAAATCTGTCCACACAACATTTGATAGCAATGGTGCAGTAATTTCACGAATGTGTTGTTGTACCTATAAATGTTGAGTGTGTTGCCCAGTCAATTTGGCTGGGCTTTTTTATGGACGTTTATGTTACTTCTTGGCATAAATTGTGATGCTTTGGGGTGTTTTTAAGCTGTATTTATTTACAGTATCTCAGTGATGGTAGACAATTTGATTATCTATTTTTCTGCTGTGGAATATCTGCGTGTTCACTGTCTATCATTCAAATCAGCTTGATCTGCTTAAATCATTATTAGTTGAGTTGATCCGCTTACAGCCATTAGCGAATCCGTTTGAAAAAGAGCAAATTCTGGTACAAAGCCCAGGTATGTCACAATGGCTAAAAATGGAATTGGCGACCTCATTTGGGGTCGCGGCCAATATAGAATTTCCATTACCTGCGACTTTTATTTGGAAAATGTTTACTCAAGTCTTGGCGGATGTGCCCGAGCGAAGTGCATTTAATAAAGAGGCGATGACATGGAAATTAATGCAGGTATTGCCACAACAGTTTGATCAACCTGAATTTGAACCATTACAACGTTATTTAGATAACGACAGTGATTCTCTCAAGTGTTACCAACTGTCTGAAAAAATAGCCGATATTTTTGACCAATATTTAGTGTATCGCCCTGAATGGATCCAGCAATGGGAAGCGGGCGAAACCGTTGCAGAGCTTAATGATGAGCATCCGTGGCAGCCGATCTTATGGCAAGCGCTTTACGATCAAACCTTAGCATTAGAACAATCACCGTATCATCGTGCTAATTTGTACGATCACTTTATTGAAACGCTGAACAATTATTCTGGTAATGAAGGGAAGGCAGCGTTACTGGCGGCGGGGTTACCACAACGATTGTTTGTGTTTGGTATTTCTTCATTACCCCCTCGCTATTTAGATGCGTTAGCCGCGATTGGTGAACATATTGATGTCCATTTAATGTTTACTAACCCTTGTCAATATTACTGGGGTGATATTCGCGATAATAAACATTTAGCACGTTTAGCTGCTAGAAATCGCGTTAAATTACGATCAATTGAAGATAATATTGATGATGTTTTAAAAGAATTTAAAGATGACGATCAATCATCTTATGATGAAATGTCTGAAAGGGTTAGTGGTAATAGTTTACTTGCATCGATGGGTAAACTTGGCCGTGATAATGTTTATCTTTTGGCTGGAATGAACATCAATACTAATGACGATGGTTTTGTTGATATTGAACCTGATACATTATTACATGCTATTCAATATGACATTCTAGAGTTAATTGATCGTCAAGACGATACTCAACTCGATTCCAGTGAACACAAATTTCCGATTGCTGCTGATGATCATTCGGTCACCATTCATGCTTGTCATAGCCCAATGCGTGAAGTGGAAGTGCTGCATGATAAATTGCTAGCGATGTTTGAAGCGGATTCTAAGCTAAAACCGCGTGATGTGATTGTAATGGTGGCTGACATCAATGCTTACAGTGCTGCAATTCAATCAGTATTTGGTAATGCGCCGGGTAATCGTTATATTCCATTCTCTATTTCTGACCGTACAGCTGAGCAAGAAAACCCGATTTTATTGGCATTTTTGCGCTTACTCACCTTGCCTGAAAGTCGCTGTCATGCCTCTGAGTTATTGGAGTTGCTAGAAGTACCAGCGGTGATGGAAAAGTTTGGTTTTGATAGCATTAGCTTTGAAAAAATCAAACAATGGATTGAAGAAGCGGGTATTCGATGGGGACTTGATCAACATACCGCCAGTCAGTTTGATTTACCCGAACAACTGCAAAATACATGGTTGTTTGGTATTCACCGAATGCTGTTGGGTTATGCAATGCCGCATGATACTGGTTTATTTGTTGGGATCTCTGCTTATGATCAAGTACAAGGATTGGATGCTGAATTAGCAGGACAATTAGCAGGATTTATCGATAGCTTAATTGAATATCGCAGTGCTTTGGCACAATCACAAACCGTTAATCAATGGGCTGAGTTATTACATCAGTTACTGGATGATTTCTTTGTGGTTGAGTTGGAAGGCGAGTTAATTTTAAAATCGATTCGCGATAACTTGCAGCGTTTGCACCAACAATTACAAGATGCGGGTTATCAAGGGCAAATCACGCCAGCGGTATTGACACAATACTTGCAAGATAAGCTCTCTGGTGAGCGTGTTAGCCAGCGTTTCTTAGCCGGACAAGTCAACTTTTGTACCCTGATGCCGATGCGTTCTATTCCTTTTAATGTGGTGTGTTTATTGGGAATGAACGATGGTGCTTATCCGCGTAACATCGCCCCTGAAGGGTTTGATCTTATGAATGGTCGCACCAAAGCGGGGGATCGTTCCCGTCGAGATGATGACCGTTATTTATTTTTAGAAGCGTTGTTATCCGCTCAACAAACATTATATATCAGCTATGTTGGCCGTTCGATTCAAGATAACGCTCAAAAAGTGCCATCAGTGTTAGTCAGTGAGCTGGTGGAGTATTGCCAACAAGGCTATTGCTGCGCGGGCGATCAACCGTTAGCGGTAGATGTCTCTGCAAACAATATCAAACAACAGTTAATTCAACATCACCCGTTAGTACCGTTTAGCCCCAGTGCGTTTATTGGCGATCACGCCAGTTTTGCAATTGAATGGTTACCTGCTGCCAACCGTGATGGTCAGGCAAGTGCGCCATTTCAGCTTAATGCATTAATGGCTGAACCGATGGCGGATGATCACAGCATGGTTTTAGAACTGGCTGAATTACAGCGTTTTTGGCGTTTACCGGTGCGTTACTTTTTTAACCGTCGTCTTAAAGTGTATTTTGAAGCGCCAATGGGGCTATTAGAAGACGATGAGCCGTTTGTTCTTAACGGGTTGGAAAGCTATTTAATTCGCGATCAATTGCTGGAATTATTATTAGATGCCAAGCTGAAAAATGCGGATCCTGATGTGATTTATAACCAGTTTGCAGCAGAGCAGCGTGCCGCAGGTAATCTACCTGTCGCGGCATTTGGTGAGCTTGATTTAGCCGCTAGTCGTCAAGCAGTAGCGAATTTAACCGATGTGATTGAGCCATTAATTCATGCACCATTAGCGGATCAAGAAGTGGCGATCACCGTGATGATTAAGGGGCATAACGTCTCTTTACAAGGCTGGCTCAAGCAGCGTTATCAGTCTGGTCTTTTACGTTACCGTACTGGAAAAATTCGCCCTCAAGATTTTTTAACGGCTTGGCTTGATCATTTATGTTTGGCTATATCGGTGCCTGAAACCCAACAGGTTACCCATATTATTGGTACTGATAAGCAGTTTGAATTACAAACGATTGAACCACAGCAAGCACTGGCTTATTTACAGCAATTGATTGAACTGTATTACCAAGGTTTAAATCAACCTTTAGCGTATTTCCCTAAAACTGCGATGGCAGCCATACAAGCCCATATCGGCCGTGATGGTAGCTGGAAGAGTGATGGAGAAACTGAACAAAAAGCCCTGACAAAAATGGCAGAATGTTTTAACGACGGTTACTTGTTTGCTGGGGAAGGCGGTGATGATTACATTCAGCGCGTATGGCCGCAATGGAATGACGATGTGGCACAAGATGCGAATCAATTAGCGGCATTGGTGCTACAAGCGGTAGTGGTGAATAGTAAAGAAATTAAGCCAGAATAACGCGGTAGTGAAGTAGTGTGGCCGCCAGCAAATCATTGTTAGTTGTAGGGTGTTCGCTGTGCGGCCACAGGTCCAGAGGTGACCAAGTTTCTGGCGCTGATACTAACTAACCACTGTCGTATAAACCGTGAGTAAGTTCTCACATTATAGGAACACAATAGAATATTAGGTGCCAATATTTACTTATAAGTGTTGGGTCACATAATAACTAGCTCGATCACTGACATTAAAAATTATCGGGCTGGTGCTGTTGTTACATATAGCAACCATGGGATGAGTGACATAATGGCGACTGAAGTACTAACAACGGATGACGTACTAACGAATATTCTGCAACCAATGACGTTTCCATTGCATGGCACGCGTTTGATCGAAGCGTCAGCGGGTACAGGTAAGACATTTACCATCGCGAGTTTGTATTTACGGTTATTGCTAGCGCATGGTAATGAGGACACTCGTCATCAACAGCAGTTGACGGTTGATCAAATTTTAGTCGTAACCTTCACTGAAGCGGCGACGGCAGAATTACGTGCTCGTATTCGTGCCCGTATCCATGATGCGCGGTTAGCGTTTAGTCGTGGTATTAGTCACGATCCTGTTATTGAGCCGTTATTAAATGAATATCCAGATCATAAATTAGCCGCAACCCTTTTATTGCAAGCCGAACGGCAGATGGATGAAGCGGCGATTTATACTATCCATGGTTTCTGTCAACGGATGCTGACTCAAAATGCGTTTGAATCGGGTAGCCGTTTTAATAATGAATTTGTGACCGATGAAAGCCAGCTTAAAAATATTGTGGTGGCGGATTATTGGCGTAGTAGTTTTTATCATTTACCGCCAGCGCTAGCCCATGAAGTGCGTGAAATTTGGTCATCACCCACGGCATTATTGAAAGAAATTGGCAATAGTTTAACTGGTGCGCCAGTACGATTGTCAGTGGCTGCGATGACCGAATCGTTAGAACAATTACACCAGCAAAATATTGTGCGGATTGATGAAGTAAAAGCGTTGTGGCGTCAGCATCAAGCAGATCTTGAAGCCTTAATTGCCAATTCTGGGATCAATAAACGCAGTTATACCAAAAAAAGTTTACCCAATTGGATTGAACAAGTCAGCGCATGGGCAGCGCAATCCACCGTTGGTTATGAACTGCCTGATAATTTGATTCGCTTCCATCAGCAGACATTAATTGAAAAAACCGCCAAAGGTGATGCGCCTGAACATGCGGTTTTTAATGCCATTGCTGAATTATTAGATCATCCTGCTAATTTACGTGAGCCATTATTAGCCCATGCGATTGAGCATTGTCGTCAATTATTGGCTGACGCTAAAGCGCGTAAAGGATGGTTATCGTTTGATGACTTGCTGACGCAGTTAGGCGCTGCGATTGATAATGATGTTGATGATCTACTCGCGAGTAAAATTCGTGCTCAATATCCAGTGGCGATGATTGATGAATTCCAAGATACCGATCCACTGCAATACGGTATTTTTAGTGATGTTTATCGTCATCACCCTGAATGCGGCCTGTTTATGATCGGTGATCCTAAGCAGGCTATTTATGCGTTCCGTGGCGCTGATATTTTTACGTATATTCAAGCGCGTCGCCAAGTCGCCGATCACTATACATTAGCCACTAACTGGCGTTCGACAGCTAATATGATTGCAGCTGTTAATGGTGTATTTCAACAGCCTGATAGTCCGTTTATTTATGATCAAGATATTGAATTTTTAGCGGTTGATCATAGCCCTAACGCCGCTCAACGTAGCTGGTGGTTAGAGGGTGAAGCACAACACGCATTGACGTTTTGGTTACAAGATAGCCTAGATGGTAAGCCGATAACCAAAGGTAATTATCAAGCGACAATGGCCGCTTCCACTGCGGCACAAATTCAACATATTCTGACTCAATCGCAGCAACAACAAGCGTATTTCTTAGATAAAGAACAACAGCATAGTATTGAAGCGGGAGATATAGCGGTGTTGGTGCGTACGGGTACTGAGGGGCGATTAGTCCGTGAAGCATTATCCAAACAAGGCATTGCCAGTGTTTATTTATCTAACCGTGACAGTGTGTTTTCAACCCCAGAAGCGGCCGATATTCAACGTTTATTACAAGCAGTATTAACCCCTGAAGATGATCGTATATTACGCGCGGCGTTAGCATCAGGGCTGTTTGCGCGCACTGCAATTGAACTTGATCAACTCAATAATGATGAGAATGAGTGGGAAATTGCAGTTAATAGCTTTAAGCAATATCGCCAACAGTGGCAAAAACGTGGTGTGATGCCAATGTTGCGCAGTGTGATGGCAAAAAATCAAATTGCAGAGCGATTATTAGCCGAAGATGGCGGTGAGCGTAAGTTGACTGATTTGCTGCATATTGGTGAATTACTGCAACAGGCGAGTCAAACATTAGACAGTGATTATGCACTGTTGCGCTGGTTAGCTGAACATGTTGCTGAGCCAAACGGCAATGCCGATGATCAAGTGATGCGGTTAGAATCAGAACGTAATTTGGTGCAGATCGTTACTATCCATAAATCAAAAGGCTTGGAATATAATTTAGTCTTTATGCCGTTTGTGTGCAGTTACCGTGAGGTCGATAGTAAAGGTGAAGTTAAATATCACGATGAAGTGGATAACATCACGGTACTTGATATTGCTAAACAAGCGCCCGCAATCGAAAAAGCCGATCTAGAACGATTAGCCGAAGATCTACGCTTAATTTATGTGGCGCTAACACGTGCTGTTTATGGTTGTTATGTTGGTATGGCTCCGATTCGTAATGGCCGTAGCACCAAAGAGCCAACTGGCTTACATCGCTCAGCAATGGGACATTTAGTACAGAATGGTGAGGCGGGCGGTGTCGCTGCACTTGAATTAGCCTTAGCTAAATTGTGTGAGGCGCAAGGGGCAATCACTGTGACTGAACCGCCGCAATTAAGTGATGTGTCATGGCAACCACCGGTGGAAGTAACTGAAGCCTTGGTTAAACGGCCGTTCTCTGCCTCATTAGAGCGTAATTGGTGGATGACCAGTTATTCTAATTTGGTTAAGCAAGGTCATCAAACGGCTCATGATAGCAGTCTAGATTTACCCGGGTTTGATATTGATTCGGTGCGAAATGTGACAGAAGACATCGACGATAATGAGTTGGAATTAGAGCCACAATACTCGATTTATACTTTTCCTCGTGGTGCGCGTCCCGGTACCTTTTTGCATACCGTGTTTGAAGAAATTGATTTTACCGCAGCGGTTGATTGCCCTGAAACGGTCGCGAAATTAACGGAATTACTGCAATTAGAAAATTATGAATTAGCGTGGTTACCTGTGTTGCAGCAGCTAATTCAAGATGTATTAACTTGTGCGCTTGATGGTGATGCATTGCGGTTGGCGGATAAAACAGCGTCGCAACGATTAACGGAAATGGAATTTTTATTGCCGATTGAGATCCTACAAGCAGTGGCACTCAACAAGGTGATTGCAAAACATGATCCGTTGTCAGCTAAAGCGGGTGAATTAGGCTTTGCAACCGTGAGTGGAATGCTAAAAGGTTTTATCGATTTAGTGTTTGAGCATCAAGGTAAATATTACGTTTTAGACTGGAAATCAAATTATTTAGGTGATGATCCACAAGTGTATCGAGGTGAGCAATTGAAAACCGCGATGCGTGAACACCGTTATGATTTGCAATATCAAATCTATGCTCTGGCATTACAACGTTTTCTGCGTAGTCGTATACCTAATTACAGCTATGAGACCCATTTTGGTGGGGTGTATTACTTGTTTTTACGCGGTATTCAGGCGGGGAGTGACAGTGGTATTTTTTATGCGCGCCCAAGTGAACAATTACTTGATGAATTGGATTTACTCATGAAAGGAGTGCTATCACATGCTTAAGCGTTTACAAACACTGACTAAACAAGGTGGCTTACGTCAGCTTGATTATCAGTTTGCTAAATTTGTGGCGCTACACAGTCCGCAATCGCAACAGGATTTGGCAGCACTAATGGCTGCATTAGTGAGTTATGAATTAGGCAAAGGCCATGTTTGTATTCAATTAGATCAATTGCGAGTGCAGCACTTATTTGGTTTATCAAGCCGATTATCGGTAGCGTTAGTTGATGGCTCACCTGAATTAACCCAATGGGCACCATTATTATCACAATTTGATGTGGTAGCTAATGTTCAATCACAAGGCTTACAAGCAAGTCCTTTGGTGTTTGATCATGGTCGTTTATACCTTAATCGTTATTGGCAATTTGAACAAACGGTTGCAAAGCGGATTGTGGATATGGCGACTAATTACGGTCAAGTCACCCAGTGGCAAGACCAACAATTGAGTTTGATGCATCAAGCGTTGAATGATTTGTTTCAGCCAAGCTATGGGCATTTATACCATGCGTTGCAAGGTGCGACTGACGCTAAACAACGCCAGCAAATAACCTGTGATTATTTGAATATTGTCACACCACAGCAGCTTGATTGGATGGCGATTGATAACGTATTACAACAAGCGCAGCAAATAACGGATTTACAACCATTAGATAGTTTGGTGCCAACGACGAATTGCTTAAATTGGCAAAAAGTAGCCGCAGCAATGGCACTAACACGTCAGTTTGCAGTGATCTCGGGCGGGCCGGGTACAGGTAAAACCACCACTGTAGCTAAATTATTGGCGGCGTTGGTGATGCAAGCTAATGGTGAACATAAACCGAATATTATGCTGGTGGCACCGACAGGTAAGGCGGCGGCGCGTTTAACGGAATCTATTGGTACTGCTATCAAATCATTAGCTGTACCGCAGGCGATTAAAGATTTAATTCCGACGCAATCAAGTACATTACACCGTTTATTAGGTTCGATTCCAAATCGGGTTGAGTTTAGGCATCATAAAGATAATCCGTTGCACCTAGATGTGCTGGTGGTTGATGAAGCCTCAATGGTCGATTTGCCGATGATGGCGCGATTATTAGACGCAATGCCACAAGGGGCTAAATTGATTTTATTGGGTGACAGAGATCAATTAGCCTCCGTTGAAGCGGGGGCGGTGTTAGGTGATATCTGTTCCTTTGCAACTCAAGGTTACAGCGCTAAGCAAGGGCAGTTATTAAGTCAGTTGACTGGGTTTGATTTACATTCAAATAATATCGGTTTAAGTGTGGTGACTGACTGTTTATGCATGCTACAAAAGAGTTACCGTTTCCATGCATTATCGGGTATTGGACAATTAGCTAAAGCGATTAATCTAGGTAAACCTGCACAGGTAAATAAGGTCTTTCAGCAAGGGTTTAAAGATATTCATCATTCCCCTTTAGGTGCTGAAACTTATGTCTCGATGATTAATCAAGTGGTGACGTTTTATCTTGATTATTTAGATGCGATAAAAATCGATAAAACGCCGGCTGAAGTATTAAAAGCCTTTGCGAATGTCAGATTATTATGTGCCTTACGTGAAGGGGATTTTGGGGTTGTTGGCTTAAATCAACGGATTGAAAAAGAATTGACTCATCGTGGTCGCATTTCACCCAATGATGAAACCTGGTATGTCGGACGTCCGATTATGATCACGCGTAATGATCACGCATTAGGGTTATTTAACGGTGATATTGGTATGACGATGTTAGAACCTGAGGGTGATTCTGATGGTGGTCGGCGTCGATTACGGGTGTATTTTGAAATGCCAGATGGCACTGTTCGCGGTATTTTACCGAGTCGTATTCCTGAGCATGAAGTAGTGTATGCCATGACGATCCATAAATCACAAGGTTCGGAATTTGCGGATACAGTCATGGTATTACCTGCGGAATACACACCAATATTAACCCGTGAATTAATTTATACTGGTATCACGCGTGCTAAGTCGCGGCTGTACTTGTATGCACCGATGGACATTATTACCAAGAGTGTTCAAGTACGAACTGAACGTGCCAGCGGGTTAGCACAACTATTAGTGTAATGTTATTGGTTATCTTTGAGTGAACAATGCCAGCATCAGTGCTGGCATTGTGTTATTTAGGTATCGTTTTTGGTTTAACGGATTAGCATTATGAGTATTTTAGATCGACGTTGATAATTATAGAGATCTTTTTTTATCATCGGCAATTGCTCGATATCACATTCATAAAATCCCTGTTCACGAAACCAATGTACACTACGGGTTGTAAGAACAAATATTTTATCAAGACCAGTATCGCGAGCTTGTTGGCATAGTTTATTGAGTAACAATACTCCGCGATCACCATCTCTAAAATCCGGATGAATAGCAACACATGCCATCTCTGCCATTTTTTCATCTGGATAGGGATACAGCGCAGCACAACCAATAATAAGGTTATCAAGTTCAATTACACTGAAAAGGGTAATTTCACGTTCTAATTGTTCTCGTGAACGACGAACTAAAATACCTTCTGCTTCTAACGGTTGAATCAAATCTAAAATCCCACCAATATCATTAATATCAGCACGACGTATTTTCTCTGCGTTTGACATTACAATCTGAGTGCCAATACCATCGAGTGAAAATAGTTCCTGAATCACTGCGCCATCTTGTTTATAGCTTAATAAATGACTGCGAGGCACGCCAGCATGGCAAGCGGTAATCGCGCCACGAAGAAAACGGCCAGTACCACTTTGTTGTTCGTCATTATCGATAAGTTGTTGCAATACTTGTTCTGCATCATGGGGTAATAACTCTGAGATAATGTCATTGTTGTTATCAATGACCCCTTGTTCGGAACAGAAGCCAATTAATTTATCTGCTTGTAATCGAATCGCGACTTGTGTGGCAATTTCTTCTGAGGTGAGATTAAAACATTCACCAGTGACAGAGCTGGCAATAGGGCCGAGTAATACGATTGAGCCTTGTTTTAATTGGTTGGCTATGGCGGTGCTATTAATTCGACGAATTTTACCGCTATGACAAAAATCAATCCCGTCATCGATGCCTAATGGTTGGGCAATAATAAAGTTACCACTAATGACATTAATTTGTGACCCAGCCATTGGGGTATTATTAAGTCCCATTGAAAAGCGAGCTGTGATATCAAGTTGGAGTTGTCCTGCGGCTTGTTTAGCGATTTCGAGGCTATGTGTATCGGTAATTCTGATCCCTTTGTGATAAGGGCTATCATAATGTTGCTGTTCTAAGAGGGTGGTTATTTGTGGTCGAGCGCCATACACCATCACAATATGAATACCCAAACTGTGTAGTAATGCTATATCACTCACAATGTTGGCAAAGTTGGGATCAGCAATGGCTTCACCTCCAACCATGATCACCATGGTTTTACCGACATGAGCATTTAAATACGGGGCTGACTGACGAAATCCTTTAACTAAAGGGGTCTTACGTGTATTCACAAGCGATATCCATATCTATGTTTAATTTATAACCAATAAATTAAATCAATTATGTGGTTTCCGCAGCATTTAAATGTGATTTGGACGAAATTAGTAATAATCATTATCGGTGCGTAAATATTCATTTTAGCCATCGAAGGTATTTATGCTTAACGGTTTGTCGTGTGAGTTGTTGGATGGAGGTTTAACACGAATAGTATATTTAATTCATTCAATGGAACTTTTGTTACTGCCTATTAGTCTTAGATCTTTTAATGGTGTTATATCATTTATTCAAGATTTTTTTAAATAATTACTTATTTTCAGATGGCGTTTGTTAGTATTGGCATCCGTTTGCTGCTTTTATAAAAGTAGGCGAGCTATCTCTTTTTCATTTTTATAAAACTTTTATAGGTTTATCTATCGTGTTACGTAAAGCAACAGTTGCAATTATTCTTTTTAGCTTGGTGGGATGTTCATCTCCAGAAAGTACGACAACGGAAAAATCGAGCTTAGCGGCAGTTGGTAATCCGTTAGCACACCAATATTTAGGTCAGCATTTTGATCATGTGTTAAATAAAGTTTCACAAATTGAATCAAATAAACCCCATGATTACAGTACCTTTGCCCCACAAGCAAAAATGGTTACCTCTCGTTCGTCATCAATGGCGCGTAAATTTGAACCTTTGTATAACCAAGTAGAAAATTGGGCTAAGCACAGTGGTAATCCAAGCACGTTAGCTAAATACGGCATCCAAGCGGCACAAATGGGAGGTGCTAATGGCGAAGGCAATGTGATGTTTACTGGTTATTATTCTCCAGTTATTGAATTGCGCCATAAACCAATGGGTGCCTATCGTTACCCAATTTATGCAATGCCAACCTGCAAAGGTCGTTGTCCTTCACGCGAGCAAATCTATGATGGTGCGTTGGCGGGTAAAGGATTAGTGTTGGGTTACAGTAAATCGATGCTTGATGTATTTATGATGGAAGTACAAGGCAGTGGTTTTGTTCATTTTAAAGATAATAACCAACTGCAATATTTTGGTTATGCGGGTAAAAATGGTCATCGTTATGTCAGTATTGGTCGCGTATTGATTGATCGTGGTGAAGTGTCTAAAGCGAAGATGTCACTGCAAGCGATTCAAAACTGGGTGGCTAATCACAGTGAAAGTGAAGTACGTGAATTATTAGAGCAAAATCCATCATATGTGTTCTTCTCGCCACGTAAAACATTAGATGTGAAAGGCAGTGCGGGTATTCCATTATTAGCGAATGCAGCAGTAGCTGCGGATCGTAAATACATTCCAATGGGATCAGTGTTATTAGCGGAAGTACCACAATTAGATGCTAAAGGTAACTGGACCGGTAAGCATGTACTACGATTATTACTGGCATTAGATACTGGTGGTGCGGTGAAGCGTAACCATCTTGATTTATACCATGGTAAAGGTAAACAAGCGGGTACTGATGCTGGTCACTATAAGCATTTTGGCCGTGTATGGCGTTTAGGCCTTAAAGGCACAGCAACCCAAGACCCATGGTTAATGCCACGATAATAGTTATGGTCGCGGAGATCACGGTTGTGATCTTTTTGGTCTGACTGGACAATTGTTTTGAGAGTGCGTATAAAAACGCACTCTTTATTTATCCATCTCAAGCAGTGTAGAACCAGTATGCGTGAATTAGATACCCCAGCATCCGATAGTTATAATCAACGTTTTGGCGGCACTCGTCGTTTATATGGCAACAGTGAAGTTGAAATTCTTCGCGCTGCACATGTATGTGTGATTGGTATTGGCGGTGTTGGCTCATGGGCAGCAGAAGCGTTAGCACGATCTGGCGTGGGTGAATTAACCTTAATTGATATGGATGATGTTTGTGTAACTAATATCAACCGTCAAATTCATGCAATGACAGGCACTATTGGTCAAAGTAAAATTGAAGTAATGGCTGCGCGTATTCAATTGATTAACCCTGACTGTAAAGTTAATTTAATTGATGATTTTATTAGTCCTGAAAATCAAGCGCAGTATTTATCAAAAGAATTTGATTATGTATTAGATGCGATTGATAGCCTTAAAGCAAAAGCATCACTATTGGCGTATTGTAAAAGTAATAAAATAAAAGTAATCACGATCGGTGGCGCTGGTGGACAAACGGATCCAACTCAAATTCAAGTGACAGATTTAACCAAAACGATCCAAGATCCATTGGCTAGAAAATTGCGTGAAACATTGCGTCATCATCATAATTTTACTAAAAATGCTAAGCGTAAATTTGGGATTGATTGTGTTTATTCCACCGAGCATTTGAAATACCCCCAAGCTGATGGTTCTGTGTGTGCGGTAAAAGCGACGGCGGAAGGACCTAAACGAATGGATTGTGCCAGTGGCTTTGGTGCTGCAACCGTTGTGACGGCAAGCTTTGGTTTTGTCGCTGTGGCTCATATTATTAAGAAGCTGATTGAAAAGCATCGTCAATAAAGATGTCGCCTAAACAGTAATGAAGAGTAAAAAGCGGATCACCATTGGGATCCGCTTTTTTGTATCTAGCCGATAGGAATAGGCGTTAATTCGATGAATTATTAGTGCGCAAGTTGTTTTATTTGTTCAACAATCGCTTTTAAACCGTTGCCACGCGAAGGGCTAAGATGGGCCATTAAGCCTAAACTATCAAAGTAGGCATCGATATCAAAAGCGTTAATTTCAGCCGCTGTTTTACCATTATAAGCGGCTAGCACTAAGGTAATTAAACCACGCACGATTCGCGCATCTGAATCAGCGATAAAGTAATAGTGATCATTAACAACTTGATGATGTAACCACACTTGTGATTCACAGCCGCTGATTTTAAGTTGATCTTGCTTATAGCTATCATCCAGTTGTGGTAGTTTTTTACCGAGTTGAATAACGTTACGATAGCGATCTTCCCACCCCGTTGCGATTTGCATTTGGGCAATGATATCAGTGGTCGTGATCTCAGAGCCAAAAGGGTGCTGAGGGAGTGTTATAGTGGTGGTCATGTTGTTTTCCTTGGCTGTAACTATAATAAATCACAGGCTTTATGCAGTGCTGCAATAAATCGCGCCACATCTTGTTGATCATTATAAAGCGCTAATGATACCCGTAATGTTCCTGTTAAACCTAGTGCATCAAGCATTGGATGAGCGCAATGATGACCAGCACGCAGGGCAATCTGTTGTTGATCTAGCAGTGTGGCTATATCTTGATGATGAACGCCATCAACCACAAAAGAAAATAAGCTCGCATTAGGTTGAAGACCAATAATACGCAGTCCATCAATATTCTGAATCCCGTCTAAGGCTTGTTGACGTAAATCGGCAATGTGTTGTTCTGCGCCTTGATGGTCGATATTTTGTAACCATTCAATGGCTGCAGCAAGGGCTAAGCTGCCCGCAACATTGGGTGTGCCCGCTTCAAATTTCCCGGGTAAACCTGCATAGCTGGTACCAGCAAATGATACCTTATTGACCATTTTACCACCGCCGTGCCATGGGGGCATCGCTTCAAGTAGTGCTTGCTTACCATAGAGCGCACCAATACCCGTTGGCGCATAAATCTTATGGCCAGAGAACACATAGAAATCGGCATCAAGCGCTTGAACATCAATGCGTTCATGGACGATCCCTTGTGCGCCATCAACCACGACCACTGCGCCATATTGGTGAGCTGCAGCTATCATTGATTCAATTGGATTTCGAGTTCCGGTAACATTCGTGATATGAGCAACAGCAACAATTTTGGTTTTATTCGACAATAAATGCAGATAAGCATCAATATCTAATGTGCAATCTTTACGCATTGGAATTTTAACGACTTTAGCCCCGGTTTGTTCAGCAACCATTTGCCAAGGTACGATATTGGCATGGTGTTCAAGCTCACTGACTAAAATTTCATCGCCTACTTGCAAATTAGAGCGGGCATAGGTTTGTGCAATGAGATTTAATGCTTCGGTTGCACCACGAGTCCAAATGATTTCTTTAGGACTGGCAGCACCAATAAAGTGTTGTACTGTTGCTCGTGCTTGTTCAAAAGCAAAGGTCGCATTCGCCGTTAAACTATGGCTACCTCGGTGTACATTGGCATTATAACCACGGTAATAGTGACTTAGCGTATCGATAACAATCGCAGGCTTTTGAGTTGTTGCTGCGCTGTCTAAATAAACCGCTCGCGGTGCGACATCTGAATGTTGCAGTGCTGGGAATTGGGTTTGAATTTGTTTGATATCGAATGGTATGGTCATAGCAGGTCACATTACAGAAATTTGGATTATTGATGATGCTAATAAATGCAAAGAAGAGCAAGTGTTGCGATGATTTTTGATAAATAAAAAAATAGCACTGCGTTGGGGCGCAGTGCTAAAAATTACTTCAACCTATTGGTCAAAATACAGGAAGTAAAGAGGTAGATAACTACCGATCCGGCAGGATCCGGACAATATGCAAACACAACATCGTAATATTAATTCAGCGGTTAGCCAGAGGGCAAAACACAAAATGTTCATTAATATTACGGAACGAATAATAGGGTTTATATAGCACTTAAACAATGGACAATTTATAATGTTTGAGATGAAAAAAACTAATGCATTAGAGAGCCTCGAAAAGTATGTCAAGACGTTTACCCCCACTCAACTCATTGAAGGTGTTTGAAGCTGCTGCAAGGCATTTAAGTTTCACTCGTGCCGCTGAAGAACTTTTTGTTACTCAAGCTGCAGTTAGCCATCAAATTAAAGCCTTAGAAGAATTTCTTGGGTTAAAATTATTCCGTCGTCGCAACCGTTCATTGTTATTGACTGAAGAAGGACAAAGCTACTTTCTTGATATTAAAGATGTCTTTTCATCAATTTCAGATGCGACGGATAAGGTGCTTGAAAGAGGCTCTAAAGGTGCATTAACCATTAGTTTACCTCCTAGTTTTGCTATTCAATGGTTGGTTCCTAGATTAACCGACTTTAATGAGCAACATCCTGAAATAGACGTTCGTATTAAAGCCGTTGATCTTGATGAAGGTTCATTGACAGATGATGTTGATGTGGCAATTTATTATGGTCGTGGTAATTGGTCCGGCTTACGTGCTGATAAATTATATCAAGAATTTATGATGCCGGTATGTTCACCAATGTTATTGGTTGGGACGAAACCGTTACGCACTATTGAGGATTTAAAATTACACACTTTGCTGCATGATACTTCCCGTAAAGAGTGGAAAAACTATGTTCGTCATTATGATGTGAAAGACGTTAATGTGAATCAAGGACCGATCTTTAGTCATTCGACGATGGTATTGCAGGCAGCGGCTCACGGCCAAGGTATTGCATTAGGTAATAATGTATTGGCTCAACCAGAGTTAGAAGCTGGGCGGTTAGTGTGTCCGTTTGATGAAATCATTGTCAGTAAAAATGCGTTTTATTTTGTGTGTCAGGAAAAACAAGCAGATACCGGACGTATTCAAATTTTCCGTGATTGGATTTTAAATAAAGCTCGTAAAGAGCAAAAGGATATGCCGGATGTCATTGAAGAAGTGTGAATATCTGATTGATGGCCCTGATGCTGAACATGCTGTAGCGACGTTTTTATTTGCCCATGGTGCTGGTGCTGGGATGGATCATGCATTTATGACCACCGTTGCGCAGGGATTGGCACTACATAATATTCAAGTGGTACGGTTTAATTTCCCCTATATGATTAAGCGTGCTGAAGACGGTAAAAAGCGTCCACCTGATCGTCAGCCTAAATTATTACTCGATTTTCAAAACCATATTGAACAATTTGATAATGGTAAGTTAGTCATTGGTGGTAAATCGATGGGGGGGCGAATGGCGAGTTTGATGGTGACTGATATTGCAGCCGACACGCCAATGGTTAGTAATTGCGCCGCAAAAGTACGCGGTGTTGCTTGTCTAGGTTTTCCGTTTCATCCGCCAGCAAAGCCTGAAAATTATCGCGGCGATCATTTAGCAATAATTACCGTACCTACCCTTATTTTACAAGGTGAACGCGATACCTTTGGGGTGCGTAGTGAAGTTGAACAATGGCCTTTTTCTGCGCAGGTGAGTTACCAGTTTTTAGCTGATGGTGATCACGGCTTTAAACCGCGAAAAGCATCGGGTCATACTGAAGCTGAAAATATCACAATAGCAATTGAGGCATTGGCGGCTTTTATTAAAAATTGTGTTAATAGTGAAGATGCAGAGTAAGGGTTGTACTAATGATGGTTGAATTAACCGTTAAACAGCGTCATCAATCACGATTAATGTTAGTGTGTGCTGCATGCAGTGGTGTAGTCATGGTGGCATTGGGTGCATTTGCTGCGCATGGATTAAGTCGCATATTAACACCCCACTTACTTGATGTGTTTAAAGTTGGGGTTCAATATCAGGCATGGCATACCTTGGCATTATTAGCTTGTGGAATATTGTCACGCTTTTTGCCATCAAAAGCGTTATCATACGCGGCGCTGTTTTTTGGCCTCGGTATAATTTGTTTTAGTGGCAGTTTATATGCGTTAGCTTTAACCAGCATTAAGTGGTTTGGTCCCGTCACTCCGATGGGCGGAATATGTTTTATTATTGGCTGGGTGATGCTTGCAATAGCCACCTGGCGTTCAGCTTGAGGGTTCCAACGTGAATCAAGTTTTATTGTACTGTCGTCCTGGCTTTGAAAAAGAATGTGCCGGAGAGGTTCAAGACAAAGCAAATACGCTGGAATTGTTTGGTTTCCCTCGGGCGAAAAACAATTCAGGTTATGTGTTATTTGAGTTTTACCAAGCAGGTGATGCAAATAAGTTTATTCAATTGCAGCCATTTTCGCAGTTGATTTTTGCTCGTCAAATGTTTGCAACATCAGCAATGCTAACCGGTTTGCCAACAGAAGATCGTATTTCACCTATTCTAGAAGCAATTGGTGAAGGTTTTCCTATCTGTGGTGATTTACGCATTGAAACACCGGATACTAATGAAGCGAAAGAGCTATTAAAATTCTGTCGTAAATTTACAGTGCCATTACGTCAAGCAATGCGTAAGCGTAATATTTTATACGTTAAAGATAACCATAAAAAACCAGTGTTACACGTGTGCTTTATTGCCCCTGGTTGTTGTTTTGTTGGCTATTCTTTCACGCAAAATAACTCACAGTTCTTTATGGGTATTCCTCGTCTTAAATTCCCATCAGATGCGCCAAGCCGCTCAACGTTGAAATTAGAAGAAGCATTTCACGTGTTTATTCCTCGTGAAGAGTGGGATGAGCGTTTAGCGCCGGGTATGTGGAGTGTTGACTTAGGTGCCTGTCCTGGTGGTTGGACGTATCAATTAGTAAAACGTTCGATGTTTGTTCATGCGATTGATAATGGCATCATGGCGCAAAGCTTAATGGATACTGGCCAAGTTAAATATCACGCAGTTGATGGTTTTAAATATGAACCAGCACGTAAGAATATTACGTGGATTGTATGTGACATGATTGAAAAACCAGCCCGCGTGGCGCACCTTATCGGTGAATGGTTAATTAAAGCATGGGCAAAAGAAGCTATTTTTAACCTTAAACTGCCAATGAAAGGCCGTTATGACGAAGTGCTACAAGATATTGAAAATCTAAAAGTACTACTGATTAAAAATGGGGTTAAGTTTAAGCTTCAGGCTAAGCATTTGTACCATGACCGTGAAGAAATTACGGTACATATTCAACGCTTAGATAATCGCTCTGCATATTAATTTGCATGAAGTGTAACGGATTATTATTAACGCCATCCTTGTTGAGGGTGGCGTTTTTTTATGGTTGGAATTTATGCTGAATTAATCTTGATTGACTTCATGGTAACGAATATCTTGTAAATTAAAGCCAAGTTCTAAATCAGTTTTTAGGCTTGCTACCGCTTTTGATGCACGTGCTGTTTCTTCATTACCGATGATTTTTTTGTGCCATTTAGGGGCAAGATCGGTAGCCGTTAAAACTGCCTCAAGAGTGGGGTAGAGACTTAATAGTTCAACAGCAGCTTTGGGGCCAATGCCTGCAATACCCGGGATTTTACTGGAACTGATCCCTGCTAATCCCCAATAGTCAGTTAACAGCTGTGGTTTAACCCCATATTCTTTTTCAATAAATGGGCTATCAAGCCAGCGCTGCTGAAAATAATCACGAATACGTAAGGTAGGTTGCAGTAACTGACAATACCCTTTGTCGGTTGAAACGATAGTGACTTGCTCGTGACGAGACGCAACTTTTAATGCCAAGGTTGCTACTAAATCATCCGCTTCATCACCCTCTGATAATAATGAATCAATGCCTATTGCCATAAATGCATCTTGAATGTTATCCATACCCGTTAACAGTTCTGGCGGCATTGGTTTACGGCCTTCTTTATAATGCGGCAATAATTCTGCTCGCCAACCACGATCATTACTATTATGGTCAAACACAGCGACAATATGGCTTGGTTCGGTACTATTAATGATTTTCTGTAATGCCTGACAACACACCCTGGCAGTATTGTCGATATCGGGTTGCCCTGGTTGCGCTGCATGAACGCGACGAATAAGATTTAATGCATCAATAATAACAAGGTGGATAGCCATAAATTAATTCTATGTAGATGAATAAAAGGAGCGCTTAGGCTCCTTATTGTACGCAAAACTGTAATTAAATGACGATATTATTTTGTTTGGTCATGAGTGTTAACGATTTCATAACAAGGCTCATATTTAGTGCCGGGTAGTTTCATTCGTTGTTGCTCTACAAAATTTTTCAATAGTTTATCCATCCGTTGCATCAGGACTTTATCACCATCGATCTTAAATCGGCCATATTGCTCAATTTCATGAATGCCTTCTTCTTTGACATTACCTGCCACGATACCAGAGAATGCTCGACGTAAATTAGCCGCCAGTTTTTCTTTCGGTTGATCCATGTGCAAATCTAAACTCGCCATCGCTTTATGTGTTGGCGCAAATGGCATCTGGAAATCTTTAGGGATCGTCAGAGACCAGTTAAAGCAATAAGCATCACCCGTGGCTAAGCGGTGTTCTTTTACGCGAGCCATTGATGCTTTCATTACTTGTGCCACCTCGGTGGGATCACCAATAATAATTTGATAATGCTGGGTGGCGGCGTCACCTAATGTGTCACGAATAAAGTCATCTAGGGTACGGAAATAGGCTTCACTTTCTTTAGGGCCGGTGAGGATCAATGGTAGCGGTTGTTCTGCGTTATCGGGATGCATCAAAATCCCTAAAATATAAAGCAGCTCTTCTGCTGTGCCTGCGCCACCGGGGAAAATAATGATCCCATGGCCCACTCGCACAAAGGCTTCTAATCGTTTTTCTATGTCAGGTAAAATAACCAGCTCATTGACTATCGGGTTTGGTGGCTCTGCTGCAATAATGGATGGTTCAGTTAAGCCAATAAAGCGGCTGCCAGAGTAACGTTGTTTAGCATGACCAATGGCAGCACCTTTCATTGGTCCTTCCATAGCGCCAGGTCCACACCCTGTACAAACATTGAGTTCACGCAACCCTAATTCATTACCGACTTCACGGGTATATTGGTATTCAATTGGGTTAATTGAGTGGCCACCCCAACACACGATAATATTAGGATCTTCACCTGCATGTAGGGTGCGAGCATTACGTAACAGACTAAATACAAAATCGGTAATGTGCGGGGCGCTGGCTAGGTCAATGTCATTACGACGTGCGATGTGCATATCGACATAAATAATATCGCGTAATACTGAAAACATGTGTTCTTGAATGCCACGAATAATACGACCATCAACAAAAGCATGCTCAGGTGGATTCACCAGCTCGATTTTAATACCACGTTCACGACGTAATAAATTAATCGAAAAATCACGGTGTTTTTCAAGTAATTCTTTGGAATTATCCGTATGGCTGCCCGAGTTTAAAACTGCCAGTGAGCAGTTTCGATAGAGGCGGTATAAATCACTGGATGCGGTTGCTTTTAGGCTGTCGGCTTCTATTTGAGACAATAGGTTCATAGCGCCGATAGGGCTGATATGCGTTATCATAATAACCTCCCTGGTAATGATGAAACAGCATGTTCTTTTATTAAGATAAGGCAGAAGCAAGGTGTGTTCACCACAGGACTGGTGCAAAAATCAAATAAAGAACAGTAAGATAATTTGTTTTTCTTTCATTACCATACACAGTGATTTTATCTTTGACCAGTAAATGATAGTAATAATATAAGAACCTAATATCGCGATAGACACGATTATTGAGGCGGGTTAATTATTGATG
Organism: Photobacterium carnosum; assembly: GCF_021236965.1. Classification (NCBI taxonomy): domain Bacteria; kingdom Pseudomonadati; phylum Pseudomonadota; class Gammaproteobacteria; order Vibrionales; family Vibrionaceae; genus Photobacterium; species Photobacterium carnosum. The sequence goes on from NZ_WMDN01000018.1 coordinate 31,585, forward strand.
AATAACAGTGTTACAACGTTGAATTTGGCTGTGACGCAGTGTGGTTTCAATCTGGTGGATGACATCTTTAGGCGTGTCATTATTATTGAAAAATGAAGTACAAATAGACGCTGACATCGAAATACTCTGACCTTTAAAATGCAATGGTAATTGAGTGATTGCGGTCTGAATATCGTTCATTAATTGCTGACATTGTTGCTGATCAATATCGGTCATTAACAATATAAAGGCGTCTTCATTAAAGCGAGCGATAAAATCGGTTGGATTTAATTGGTGGCTAATAGTTTGCGCGATAATTTTAAGTGCTTTGTCACCCGCATGGTGACCATAGTCATTATTTAACTGGGTAAAATTATCGATATCAATCAGTACTAAAAGTAATGGATTTTGATAGCGTAACCAGCGTTGATATTCGTGTTCAATACGATCATTAAACGCGCAGCGGTTATAGGTTAAGGTTAATTTATCTCGAAAAATATTTTGTTCTTGTTGGCTTAGTCGTTGACGATAACTATACGTTTGTTGTTGTAACTGCTGCACTTTATTATCGTTATGATTTAACTGCTCAATTAACGCTTGTTCCCGTTGCTCTAATTGGCTATTACGCTGTGCTAATTGTTGTAATTCATACGCAATATTTTTCCATGATGAAGTAACCGCCTCTGGTGTATTAAGTTGTTGATCAATATTAGAGACAATTGTTGATATACCAGTATTAAAATCACGTCGATGTTGGTGTAAGACAGAAAAAGAACTGGCCGTTTTAGCGGTGTTTTTTTGTAATGAAGCTAAATCGCTATTAAGTATATTTAGAAATTGTTGTGATGCATAACGTTCATTGTGAGTACCAGAGACAATAAGACGTAAAACTTGGACTAATAAAGCCAATAGTGTTTGTTGATCAACACCTTCTGCTAATTGATTGCGAATAGAAAACAGTTGCTGACCTTGATCATTGGTAAAGTCTATTTCGGTGATAATTTGTTGTAATTCAGCAACCAATTCAACACTAAAGTTGGGCTGATTATCATTAGATAGTGTGGTTTTGTTATTGGTGGCGGTTAGTGATTTTATACTGCGCTCATACAGTTCAAGTAAGCGAACTATACGCTGATGATTATCTAATAACGTAGTTGGTTGTTGGCTAACAAGATGATCTAAATCTCGTTGTAATGACATGGGTAAATCTTGGTGTTGTATCAGGGTATGACTGCGTTGATTAATTTGTTGCTGTAAGTGGTTATTTTGATGTTGGAGCACATCAGCTTGTTGAGTAACTAGCCGTTCAACAATCGCTAGTCGAGGAATGAGTCGACTAATATCTAAGGGTTGTTCAAGATCATGGGTTATTGATTGTAATGTGCTATCAAGGTCATTATCGAGTCCACGACAGGCAATGGTTAATCGAGTGATTAGACGTTTTAATATTACAATTTCACGCCGCGATTTTAGATTAGAATCACGGTAAGAAAGTTGAGATCTGTCTAATTGTTGCTTGAGAATACTGACTTCGGCAACAATGGCACTGATATCTGTCATTGGTTATGCATCTGCATTGATATAATTAAAAGTCATTTAATTCATAATGTTACTTTAAACTTCGAAACATGCTATCAAAAATAGAACATAATAGTTAGTGAACTTTTACAAAGTTTTGGCGCATTTATATATTTAATTGATATCTTTATTAAGATTGTGATCGTAGTTCCAAATTATCTCATTGTGAGTTGAACTGTGTACTTTTACTAATCCTTTCTTTATTCCTTCAATACAAGAACGACGAATGTTATCGCTAACAAAACTGGCTGCAGGGGCGGCATCAATCGCGGATAAGTGAACCCAGTGGCTACCTGAATATTTATTATTGAGGCTGACGCCAGCATCAACAGTCATTAGTAAAATATCAATTAATTCGTGGTCATTAATCGCCGTATATGATCGTGGTAAAAAGGGATATTCGGCCATGCCTATTTGTAATGATTTTTCGATACCTAACGGTAAGGTATAATTATCAATTAGCTGCTGGATTGAGTCGGCAAGCTGCTTGGGATCACAGCTCAAACGTGCATTGGGTTCAATATATAAAAACATCGCATCGGAAAAATGATAAATACGCGCGGGTTCTAATACTTGTTGTTGTAAATAATCACCAAATTCCTTTTCAGCAGCAAGCCCTTGTTGGTAACCTTTTTCCAGATAAATATTTTTTAAAAACGAGACTTCAAATAAGGCAAAGCGTAACCGATCGCTTAACGGTTCATTAATAATTTCACCAAGGTGCCATTGTTCAAAGTTGGCACTGCTTTTTTGGAGAGAATTAGCTAAACGAGCATTAAGCATTCGTAGATTACGTAGTCCGCTACGTGGGTGAGTATAGTAATCTGTGGTTAATTTAGTGAGTTGTTGTTTTAATTGTTTATTAATGTGTTGGCGACGCCATAACAGTAAAAACATAATAACTAAGACAGCAATTAAGGATAAAGATATTTGTTGTTGTTTATAAAGCGCGTTCTTATTAATGAATTGTTCACGTTCCATTTCTTCAAGTTTAAGTGAGCGTTCCATCATTTTTTGTTGTTGCTTAAATACTTCAGTATTACTTTGGATAGCACTTTTTTGTTTGCCAGCATACAGTTGTTCATAACGGCGTTGGCTGAGTAAAGCGTTGTAGTAATCATTCTGTTTTTCAAACGCTTTTGATAATATTGACTCGCCCATTAATTGTAAATTTGTTGCACCAATACGGCTTGCTGAAATTAAACCAGCTTGTAATGAGGTAATGGCATCATCTAATTTACCTTTTTCTAGCTCTAACTTACCTTGTAGAATTTGGCTTTCTGCTACAATATTTTCATTGCCACTTTGCAGGGCAAGATTACGTGCCTGAACAATATATTGCTCTGTTTTAGGATAGTTATATAAATGTAAATAAACCCGTGCAATATTAAGCCGTAAACTTGCGGAACGAACATCATGTTTAAGCTGGTTTTCTTGGTCAAGCGCATTAAAGTAATGTACTAATGCAAGGTTATAGCGCCCTTGTTGTTCATAGATAGAGGCAATTAAGGTTAATGTTTTTGCTAATTGTTGAGTGCGCTTATAGCGCTCAAAGTACTCTCCGGCTTGAGTTGCATGCTCTAATGCTTTATCAAATACATGGCGTTTTTCAAACAGTAGGGCTAATTCATAATTAGCACGCGCAATTTGTGGTTGATCTTCATTTTCAACAGCTAACCAATAACCACTTAATAAGCGGTCGAGTGCCATATCATAATGATGATGACGTAAATAATGTTGGCCTAAGGTGAGTTGATAGTTAATAGTTTCATCTTTATCGTCAAATGCGATTAAGTAACCTTTGGCTTTGATCAGGAGTTTTTCTGCTGCTTCATCTTTCCCAATACTTGATTCAATTAGGGCGCGTAGCATCAGTGATTGATATTTTAATTTTTGTAGTTGTTTAGTCAGCGTTATGGGCTGTGAATGTTTCATCTCAACGCTAAGAGCATTAAGCATTTTTAGGGCAGTTGCACTATTACTTAAGTTAACCCAGTAAAATTTAGCTAATAAAATACGACTTTCAAAGACACTGAACATGAAATCATTAACAAATGCGATTTTTTCTGCTTTTTTAATAACATTAATTGCTTGTTCTGGGTGTTGTAATAATGATAAAGCTTGAGCTTGGAGTTGTAGGGCATTAACGGTATTAAGTGGCGTTCGTATTGATTGATCGGCCTCACCATTAAGGTGGATGCGTGATGGATCTTGAGGTTGGCTTAAACGTCTTTGCTCTAGATAGTTTTGAGTAATAATGAGTGTTTGCTGTGGCTGATTAACTAATAAACTATACGCTTCAATAAGGGGCGGTGAGCTATAAAGTTTTGCTTGAAGATCAAATGAAGTTGTTAGTAATACTAACCCAGAAAGAAATAGGCCGCGAAAAGTCATATAGTCTCAAAACAGCAGAATAACACACAAGATAGTGTTGATTTTACTGTGTTAAGGCATCAAGTCCAGCAAAGTAAAGGTTTTTACCGGACTTAATGTTGAATTCGTCGTTAGGATCTAATTACTGACGTGCGAGACGGAAATTATCACTTGGGGTTTTACCCATATTAGTACGATATGGATTAATATCTAAACCGCCACGACGGGTATAACGCGCATAGACTGTCAGTAATTCAGGCTGACAAAAACGCATAATGTCGTTAAAAATACGCTCAACGCATTGTTCGTGGAATTCATTGTGATTACGGAATGACACGATATAACGCAGTAATTTTTCACGATCAATACGATTACCTTTATAAGCAATACGTACACTGCCCCAATCAGGCTGATTAGTGATCAAACAGTTTGATTTTAATAAATGGCTGTGAACAATCTCTTCTACAATATCGTTGTTATCAGCAGCACCCTCAAGATATTCAGGTTTAAATACATAATCTTTAATTTCAATATCTTGATCGTCAATGCACTCACCAAAGAAATTAACAATCGGCTGCTCGTTAAAATCAGTCAGAGGTTGAATGGTGACATCAACATCTTCACCTGCGCAGCGAGACAAATCGATTTGGAGGGTATCTGCAATATCTTGCCAGTTATCAAAACGAGTTTGATTAAAGCTGTTCAGGTATAATTTAAAAGATTTTGATTCAATAAGATTTGGGCTTGTCACGGGTAAGCGAACTTCACCAATGGCAACTTGTGGTAAGCCTTTATTATTGAGCCAAGATAATTCGTATAATGTCCAAATATCATAGCCAGTAAATGGCAGTGCATCATTACTGATATTAATATCGGTACGGTTTAAGCTTCTTGGTACAGGTTGCAGTAATGATGGATCATATTGATCTTTATACTCTGTTTTTTTGCCAAGGGTTAAACCTGCTAATTCTTTAGCGTCTTTATATTTACTCATACTGTCTATGACACTCTTGGATTAGAATAGATATCCGTCGAAACGGTTTAAACCTAAAGTTTACTTAATCTTTTATGAGGTTGCGAATGAATCATCCTGTTACCTGCGCTTTATCTGATTTTTCTGCTCGTTATTTACAAGCATGGTGTGATGCAGATCGCGGTTTCCCTGTAAGTGAGCATTTAGTTGGGCTTATTTCACCTTGTGTCGTTGTTGATGACGGTCAAAATGTGACTTGGAAACCGATTGACCGCCAGCCGATAATTAGCTTGGAAGGCGTCGAAAAAGGCATGGATTTATCACTTCATAGTGATATCAATGCTTTTTATGGATCGCAATATAGCGGTGATATGAGCGCTATGTTTGGTGATTTATCACTGGATTTATTACAAGCATTTAATGATGATGATATTGAACGTTTACAGCAAAATATTTTAGGGCATTTGGTGACTCAACGTCGAATGAAGCTGAAACCCACAGTATTTATTGCGGTTGTAGATGATGAATTACAAGTGATTTCTATTTGTAATATGACCGGCCAAGTGGTGTTAGAAACATTAGGTAAGGATATTCGTCAGCCATTAGCGGTTGATGTTGCTACGTTCTTACAACAATTAAAGCCATTAGTCGCCGAGGTATAACACGTGTTTGTTGTTGAGTTACAATTTGAATGTTTTGATAACACGACGTTATCGCAAGTAGATACTGCTATTAATAGCTTAATGGATACGTTGCGCTATAACGGTCAAGTACTTGGACGTGAATTTCCTGTCGTTATTGATGATGGTATCTTTCGGGTTCGTGTTGTGTGTCCCGAGAAAGAAAGCCTTCATTCTCGTTATAATAGCCCTCAAGTAAATCAATGTTATGAGCAATTAACGCGCGCGTGTTTGCTTACACCAAAAATAAAAATATTAGGGGTTGATCTTAATTCAGACTCAGTTGCTGAAAGCTTTTCACCTTCATGGCAAGTGCTTTACACCACTTATGTTCATAGTTGTTCACCGCTTCGTAGTGGCGATACATTATTGCCAATCCCGTTATATCAGACTGGGGCAACGACTGATGATGATTATAAAGCAATCATTAAGTGGCAGACAGAATGGCAAGCTTTTGATGAAATTCAAATGGCGATTAAGAGTCCAACTGCAGTAAGCATGGCATTGGCTGAAATTGGTGATGTAGACAGTGAATTGTTTGTTCGTGGGCGTGGATTATGTCGTCATATCGAAACTATAACTGAGGTACCAACTTATTATTATCAATACCGTGTTGGTGGTGAAAGTAAAGCCGCTGAATTAGCCCGTCGATGTCCAAGTTGTGGTGGCGAGTGGCGAGTGCCAGAAGCGCTGCACGGCTTGTTCCATTTTAAATGCGATCGTTGTCGAATTGTGTCCAATATGTCGTGGAACTTTCAGTGAAGACAAAAAGCACCTTAAAAACAAGGTGCTTTTTTATGATTAACGATCGGCTTCTAATCGTGCTAAACGCGTAGAAAGTGCAAGTACTTGTTGTTCAAGTTGTTCAATACGTTGGTCTGCGGTTAATACTCGTTGTTGTTTTTCTATGTGCGGTACTTTTGCATTTTTTTGCCATGCTTGTAGGGCTTTTATAATCACAGGAATAGGCAGTGATGTGGTAAGGCGAGCCTTAATCAGTGCTATTGATGGTTGTTTATTTTCAGCCACTAAGCTTGCTATCGCCTGTTCTATTTCTTGAGTGATGGTTGACATCATGGTTCCTTGGTAAACAAAGTGATTATTTTCGAAGTAAAGTATCAAGTTGATCAATCACTTCACACCAGTCAGCATCTTGCTGCTGTGCTTCATTAAGAAATTGGTGTTGAGCAAAAGTAAAAAAAGGGGCTTCAGATAATTTTTGTTGTTGCTCTAATTGATGCGTTTGTAAGAAATACTCAATAGATTCTGTTGAGTTATCTAAACCTAATTGACTGAATAAATTAGCTAAATTGTGATTAAATGCTTCCATCTCGATTCCTTATTTAGCAATGTATTATCTGACTGTGAGTATAGTGGATCTCAGTATAAATAGTCACCTTAGACAAATTGCTAATGTTGTTGTAAGAGATCTCTCACATACGTGTAAGACATTAAGCTTTTTATTATAGGATATGACTATTAGATTAATATTAACTTATTGATTATTATTATTTTTTTATTTTTATCTTCCAGTGAGATGAAAAAATATATTACAGCATGTTTAAGCATCTATTGTGAATAATAATGAAAAGCGTAATCTTCATGGTGTCGGAAGGAACTGACACAACGGAACAGGAAAGCGCCACGGATACAGGCAGTCTCAGGATGAGATACTGGTAAGCTAGGATGGTTTATCGAACATGGAATGTGAAGGGAACACCGTAGGATGCGGTAAAAAAGGTAAGCAGGATGTTTACCTGTCAGGAAGACGAGGATCACTTCAGGACGAAGTAAGGAACTGAGGCATAAAGGATCACTTCAGGACGAAGTAAGGAACACCTCCAGGAAGGAGATGAGAGTCAGAACAGGATGTAATGACGGGTTAGGATGACCATAGGAACAGCTTCAGGATGAAGCATAAAGGACAATGCTGACGGAACATAGCAGTCAAAGGATGGATGCAGGGAGCGACATAGTAGCGGGATTGCTGCACGTAAGACCTAAGGGCGCGACGAAAGTCGCGCCCTCTCTTTTTTTGTGCTGTTTATAAAATAATCTATTTTATTATAGTAAGATTAAATTTGATTCTTTCTGAGTGACTTGTTTTTATTCGCACCTCGCACCTCGCACCTCGCACCTCGCACCTCGCACCTCGCACCTCGCACCTCGCACCTCGCACTTATTTATCTGTATAATAACAATATTTTACTTCGTGTGACTAAGTATGATAAATGATGAATGGCTTTTAACTACTCGTTGTGTGCGAGATCTCTTACAAACCTGTGGGAGATAAGCATGATAGTAATGTTCATATGATCATATTTTAAATGTAACACATTGTTTTTTAGTTGTTTGTTTTTATTTTTAAGCTGTTTGATTATAAGAAAGTAAAAAAGATATTTTGAGCTATATAGGATTTATTAGGTAATTCACATATTATCAATGGTGTCGGAAGGAACTGACATAAGGGAACAGGAAAACGCCACGGATATAGGCAGTCTCAGGATGAGATACTGGTAAGCTAGGATGGTTTATCAGACATGGAATGTGAAGGGAACACCGTAGGATGCGGTAAAAAAGGTAAGCAGGATGTTTACCTGTCAGGAAGGCTAGGATAACTTCAGGACGAAGTAAGGAACACCTCTAGGATTGAGGCATAAAGGATAACTTCAGGATGAAGTAAGGAACACCTCTAGGATTTGAGGCATAAAGGATCACTTCAGGATGAAGTAAAGGACACCTCCAGGAAGGAGATGAGAGTCAGAACAGGATGTGATGACGGGTTAGGATGACCACAGGAACAGCTTCAGGATGAAGCATAAAGGACAATACTGACGGAACACAGTAGTCAAAGGATGGATGCAGGGAGCGACATAGTAGCGGGATTGCTGCACGTAAGACCTAAGGGCGCGACGAAAGTCGCGCCCTCTCTTTTTTGTGCTGTCTATAAAAGAATCTATTTTATTACAGCAAGATTAAATTTGATTCTTTCTGAGTGACTTGTTTTTATTCGCACCTCGCACCTCGCACCTCGCACCTCGCACCTCGCACCTCGCACCTCGCACTATATAATTATTCGTGATAGCGTTTTTCTATTGGTTTTGTAAGAGATCTCTTACTAAAGTGTAGGATTATTTCGGTATTTTTATCAGTTTATATTGTAATTAAAGATAAATATTATTATTTATCAGTGGCTTATTATTATTCATAATATATGAAAACTTGTTAATTATAATTAATAGATTATTTGTTATTGCGTCATTTTTTTAATGGGGTAATATGAATCTATCAGCTGGAGCTGACAAGGATTAAGGGATAGCCATGGAGTTGGCCGCTCAGGATGAGCAATAGATGGTGTGGATTATCATCTTGCAGGATGCATAGGATCCTCTAGGAGAGAGGGCAATAGATAGGATATCTATTTGTTAGGATAACAACATTCTAGGATGGAATTGGAACTTACTTCAGAGTGAAGTTAGGAACATCAAGGACACCTCATTACAGAGAGAGAGTCAGTGTTGGATATGCTGATGGGTCAGGGATTACCGAAGAATGACTTCTAGGATGAAGTTAAGATTTATTTGGGGATTTAAGTATATCAAGGATTGATAGCAGGGAGCACGACAGTAGCTGGATTGCTGCAAAAGTAATATCTAAGGGCGTGACAATAATGATTGTCACGTCCTTTCTTTTTTAAAAAAGATAACGATTAATAATCACAGCCTTCTGGAATACGGTGCGGTGGTACATAAAAATAGCTCGCCCGTAAACGTTTCATTTCAATATAGCCTTGATAGACATCCATCCCATCAGCTGAAAACTCAAACACAAATACTGTTCGCCATCCCCACTCACCATGATGATCTTTGAGCTTTTGTTCACCGCGAGCAAAGCTGATCATTTGTAAGCCCATATTTTTGCAACGTTGCTCAATATAATACTGTGCTAATTCAGTTTGACGTCGTTGTTGCCAAAATAAAAAACCGATAATAGCAATAATTAAAATGCCGAACAGATTATCCATATAATAAACAGCTCCTTAGAGACAATAAATGCTATTAGTGATTTTTAGCATGTTGTTGTAGTTTTTGAATCGCATCGATCAGTGCTGGATCCGCCTGACCATGAAGTATTTGTAGCATGATGCCACGTAATAATGGCTGCATGACGAGATCAGTAAATAATTGGTTAAACAAGGTTTGATCTTGGGTTTCAGCTAAACGTAGTAAAAATAATGATGCAATATTGGTATCAGTAAAACCACACCAACAACGCCCAGCAATCGCGATAAGTACTTCTCGGTGACATAAGGAAGGTTGGTTTAAAATGGTGGTCAATGTTTGTTGTAATTGTTGAGAGGAACTCCCTGCGAGAGCACGAACTAAAGCTGAGATCAAAAATAAATCGGGTTGTTGCTGTTGGCATTCTAGCGTTAATCGTTCTGTTATTCGTTGGGTAAGAGGCGCTGGAATTGGACAATGTTCAAGACAACCTAACAACGCATACAGTGGTGTCATTGGTAGATGGTTTAATGCCTTACGTAAAGAGGTCGCATTGTTGTGTTGTGGCATACGGGCGCAGATATCAGCCAATCCTTGCAAACCAATATGTTGCCATTGCTGCCAATCTTGTTGTCCTGATAAATAAGCTTGTGCATCAGCATAATATTGGCTAGGTGGTAATGATAATAATACCCGTAGTTGGGCGTTAAATATCGCCATTTTGTCATCATTGGGCTTAAACGTGTAAGGGTTATTGGCGAGCTTTTGTTGTTCTTCTTCTGTCGGGGTACTATTTAAACTAGCACCCATGGCTTCAATGACATACTTAATAAAATCACCGACAGCGGCTTGTTTTAACAGTCCTCGCTCATCAAGCGGTAAGCGTAAAAACCATACCCAAGGTGGTTGTTGATCCTGCCAAAATGAAATTGCAATATGAGCATGCTGTTGAAGTGGCCATGGATAAGGCTGACGATTTTCTTCAACTGCTTTAAATTGGTCGCTATCAATTTTATTTACTCGACGACCTAAATCAAAGATATTGTAACGACAACCTGCGTTATCAAGCAATTGGGTTAAAGTATGAAATGTTTCCATGAACATAATAAATAAAGCTCCTTCAATTTAGCGCGTTCAATATAAGTAATCGTATTAACTCAGCATACCTGTGAATAGGTAGCTAATCACCATAATATAGTTGGGGCTGTTGAGTCAAAATGCTATCCTGCGCCGTTTTTATTATCAACAAAGATGAGGGGTTATGATGGATAAGTATCATCAAAGTCAGCAATTACTCACCCAATTAGAAAACATATTACAACATCATCACTATTGGGAAACTATTACGCCTGAACCACAAGCGTTGGCGAGTACAGAACCATTTGCGATTGATACTTTAGATTGTCATCAATGGTTACAATGGATTTTTATTCCAAAATTACATTATTTAATAGTACAACGCTTACCGTTACCGACTCAGTTTGCTATTTCTCCTTATGTTGAAGAAGCAATGAAAAATCAGGAAGGGATAATAGATATTGTGGTGATTGTTCGTGAAATTGATCAATTGTTTAAATACTAAGTGAGTAGAATGGAACTGGAAATTTTATACCGAGATGATGCGTTAATTGCAGTTAATAAGCCTGCGGGTATGTTGGTTCACCGATCTTGGTTAGATCGCCATGAAACCGTGTTTGTAGTGCAAACATTGCGAGATCAAATTGGTCAGCATGTGTTTCCATTACACCGTTTAGATAGGCCAACATCAGGGGTGCTTTTATTTGGTTTATCCAGTGAAATAGCAGCAATGATGATGCCCGTTTTTGCTGGGCGAGAAATGCATAAAACTTATCATGCGGTAGTGAGAGGTTGGATCAAAGAAGCGGCAGTATTAGATTATCCGCTAAAGATTATGTTAGATAAAATTGCAGATAAAAAAGCAACTGAAGATAAAGAGCCGCAAGAAGCTATAACTGCGTATACACCACTAGCAACAGTAGAAACTGATATTGCAGTGGGACGTTATGCGACCAGTCGTTATAGCTTGATCGAGCTGAAACCAGAAACAGGACGTAAACACCAATTACGTCGTCATATGCATCATTTAGATCATCATATGATTGGTGATGTTAACTATGGTGATGGTAAGCATAATCGTATGTTCCGTGAAAGCCTTGATTGTCATCGTTTGATGTTGCATGCGTCACGATTACAATTTAATCATCCGCTCACTGGTGCTGCAATTGATATTCGTGCTGAGGTTGATGATGTCTGGTTGCGTGTTATGACCATATTTAATTGGTCACCTTCATTACTGTTAAATGTGTAATATAAAATAGTGATCAATGGCGATGAATGAGCGATAGCGCAAACTTATTAGCTTAAATTCACTCCAGTACTTGCTTTTCTTTAGTGTAATTGCCAGATTGGTAATAGTCCCTTATTGAGGACGTCTGACAGCAAAGGAGAGCGGACAATGAATAAGTTAGGCATATTTGTAGGCTCTGTATATGGTGGAGCAGAAGAGTTAGCAGAAACATTAGCCGCTAAATTAACATCGGCGCAAGTTGAGATTTTTTTTGACTCAACGTTAGATGATTTTATGGCTTATGATGCTGATACCGTGTTAGTGATTTCTTCGACAACGGGGCAAGGTGAGATCCCCGAGAATCTATTGCCTCTGTACGTTGCATTGAAAGATCAATTCCCGTTATTGCCTAAGCAACATTACGGTGTAATAGCATTAGGTGATTCTAGCTATGGAGAAGATCGTTTTTGTGGTGCCGGACGTAAATTTGATGCACTACTCGCTGAGTTGCATTCTCAACCAGTGCAGCCTCGATTAGATATTGATGCTGGGGTGCATTTTGATCCGTTAGACGTTGCTGATTTATGGTTTTCTCAATTTGTTGCTAGTGCTGAGCAAGCTGCTGCATAGGATAATTACAGTTGTAACTATCATTAAAAAAGAACAACACCGTAGTTGAATACGGTGTTGTCTCAGTATTATTTAAGCATGCTTATTGATCATAATAATCAGCGTTTCGCGTAATAACTGTTGCTGCTCTTTAGTTAAACGACCACCAATATCATTAACAATAATAAAAAAATCTTCAGCACGCTCACCGATAGTAGTTATTTTTGCAGCTTGTAAACTGACATTAAGATCTGCAAATACCGCACCTATCTTAGCCAATAAACCTGGCATATCTAGCGCAACTAGTTCCATCATGGTTTTACGTCCAGTTTTAGTTGATAAAAACTCAACCTTTGTTGGCACATTAAAATGGAGTAGTTTACGTGGCGCGCGACGAATTTTACGTTCAGATTTCATTACTGTTAGTGCTTTAGTTAGATTTCGAATGATCCCCATATGACGATTTTCATTAATCGCTTTGCCGTTAGGATCAAGCACCATAAATGTATCAAGCGTATAACCATCTTTACTGTTCATGATTTGGGCATCATGGATACTGAGATTTTTCTTATCTAACTCTGAAACTACAATCGCAAATAGCTTGGCTTTATCTTTGCTATAGATAAATACTTCCGTGCCACCCCGAGTGGCTTTTTTGCTGATTAATATGATTGGCTTATCGCCGGTGTGCTTCAATAATGCTTGAGCGTGCCATGCGAGTTGTTTATGAGTATGGCGTAAGAAGTAATCGGCTTTAAAGCGACGCCATAACACTTCAATATCTCGGGGCATAAAACCTTTACCACGTAATATTGCCGATGCTAACTGTTGATTATGACGAATGCGATCGCGCATATCGGGTGTTTTTTCTAACCCTCGACGCAATGTCTTTTGGGTTGAGTAATAAAGTTCTGCTAATAGAGTACGTTTCCAGCTATTCCACAAATCTTGGTTAGTGGCACAAATGTCAGCCACGGTTAAACACACCAAATAATCTAAATGATCTTCATCACCCATTTGTTTCGCAAATTCTGCCACTACTTCAGGATCATAAATATCACGTCGTTGAGCCGTAACTGACATCAATAAATGTTTTTGTACTAACCATGACACAGTTTCTGCATCGGGGTGAGATAACCTATGTTCAATACAAAAATCATAAGCATCAACTGCGCCTAATTTAGAGTGATCCCCGCCGCGACCTTTTGCTATATCATGAAATATTGCGGCTAAGATTAAGATTTCTTTTTTGATTAAACGCGGGTAGACCTCGCAACAAATCGGATGTTGTGAATGCTGATTAGGATCATTGAATTTATGTAGATTTTTAATCACTCGAATACTGTGTTCATCAACGGTATACACATGAAATAAGTCAAATTGCATCTGACCCACGATGTGGCTCCATTGGGGTAAATAGGCTGCAATAACTCCGTGACGATGCATTAATTGAAATGCCTTTTGAAGTGCATTAGGTTGACGCACTAATTCCATGAATTTTTCACGGGCTGCTGGGATCTCGATAAGAAAACGATTGAGACGACGTCTTGCCGTGCGTAATTGACGTAGGGTAGGCGCGGCAATACCTTCAATATCAGAATTTTGCGCAATATGAAGAAACATATCGAGAATGGTTTCTGGCCGTGCTTGGAATAAGGCCGGTTTGGTGGCTTCGATTAAATTGCCGCGTAATTGAAAATCATCATTGAGTACAATGGGCGCAAGACGAGAATCTGGTTTTATGATCGCCTCATCAAACAGCTGTAATAGCATTTTATTGAGTTCTGCTACGCGACGTAAAATGCGATAAAAAGCCTTCATCATCATTTCGACTGCTTGATTACCTTCACCATGATAATCGAGGTTTTCTGCGACAGATGTCTGGTGATCAAAGGTGAGTCGATTATCATAGCGACGCAATTCAATATGCAGTGCAAATCGAATTCGCCATAACGCATTTTGGCATTCAACCAGTTCGCGGTATTCAGCATCAGTTAAAAAACCGTGGTGACTCATTTCTAATAAGCTGGTGGCACCAAAATGACGCCGTGCGACCCAACTTAAGGTATGAATATCCCGTAACCCGCCGGGACTTGATTTTATATCGGGTTCAAGATTATAGGTAGTATCGTGATAGCGGGCATGGCGTACCCGTTGTTCTTCACATTTTGCTTGAAAGAATATTTCGCTTGGCCAAAACTGCGGTGAGTTAATCGCCACCGTTAATTGATGAAAGGTTTGCTGGTTACCACATAAAAAGCGTGATTCAGTTAAATTCGTCGCGACAGTAAGATCATCTTTACCAACTGCGATACATTCATCAACTGTTCGTACGCTTTGACCGACTTCTAAGCGTAAGTCCCATAATAACGTTATTAGCGCGCTGACATTAGCCGCTACAGCCTCTTCTAATGGGTGCTGACTTAAGATAAGTAGATCGACATCAGACAGCGGGTGTAATTCACCTCTGCCATAGCCGCCAACGGCAATTAAGGCTAAATCCGGTTGTTGTTCAAACCCATAAAAGCGCCATAGTCGAATCAATAATTGATCGATAAAGTGACTGCGTTCAGTCACTAAATCAATAATGGACTTTTGCTGTTTAAATTGTTGTTTTTGTTGTTCAGCAAAATGAGATAGGGCACTACGTAAGCTGTCGAGAGTAATGGCCTCGTCGAGGTAATCAGAAAGTTGAGTCGCTGAAATATCTGTCATGGCTGTCCGTGCGGTAAGGGTATCTTATATTTACTATAACCATTTCGAATCATGAACTGTATCGTTAGGTATAAAAAAACCGACACAGAAGGTCGGTTTTTTTGATTTCAGCCGCTGCAATAATGCAGATGACGAATTATACGTTATGCATTAGACGAGGCAGTGTTTCTTCTTTACGTAGTGTTAATATTTCACAGCCATCTTTAGTAACAAGTAGAGTATGTTCCCACTGTGCTGATTTTTTACCATCAACAGTATAGACAGTCCAACCATCTTGCTCGTCTGATTCACAGCTGAATTTACCTGCGTTAATCATTGGCTCGATAGTGAAACACATGCCTTCTTTCATTACAGTGCGATCACCATTTTTGTAGTGAACTACTTGAGGTTCTTCATGGAATTCGTTACCAATACCATGACCACAGTAATCTTTCACGATAGAAAAACGGCTGCTGCCTGCTTTGATGAATTTTTGAATGGCAGTGCCAAGATCGCCAATTTTCGCGCCAGGTTTTACTTTTTTGATTGCTAAATAAAGGCTTTCTTGAGCAACGCGACAAAGGCGTTTGTCTTCAAGAGATACTTCACCTACTTCAAACATTTTTGAAGTATCACCGTGGTAACCATCTTTAATCACTGTCACGTCAATATTAATGATGTCGCCATCTTTCAATATTGCTGGTTTGTTATATTTGCCGTTAGCTTCTACAACAATCTCATCTGCTGCTGCAGGGATACCGTGACAAACAACGTGGTTAATCGAAGTACACACAGATTTAGGAAAGCCGTGGTAGTTCAACGGCGCTGGAATCGCTTGTTGAACTTGTGTGATGTAGTCATGACAAAGTTGGTCTAGCGCTTCTGTCGTCACACCCGCCTTTACATGCGGTTCGATCATTTCTAATACGTCAGCAGCTAGTTGGCCAGCAATACGCATTTTTTCAATTTCTTCAGCCGTTTTGATCTTAATGCTCATAAAATCGTCTCAATCTGTATGTTTCTGTGTAGGACTATATTACCAGTCGCAAGGGGTTAAAGGAAAGATAAGATTAGTTCTCATATCCAATTTTGACTGGATTTTATTGGCTGTTCTATGATATAAAGCGCGCCGTAAACAGTGATTTTGTTTCTGTTATAAGCAATAATTTAACCACTCGTTGGTGAATTAATGTGTGTAATGGTGCAATTTGATTGGATTACACATACTTTTATTTATTATTCACACATATCGACACATCTGCCGGGGTGCTCAGTTATCTATACTAGATAACGATGGTTATACGCCATCATAGGGTCGGTTTTAAGATGGGATATGTGGACGCCTAACCCCATTAGAGGATTATTCAATGGCAACTGTATCAATGCGCGACATGCTTCAGGCTGGTGTACACTTTGGTCACCAAACTCGTTACTGGAACCCAAAAATGAAGCCATTCATTTTCGGCGCTCGTAACCGTGTACACATCATCAACCTAGAAAAAACTGTACCAATGTTCAATGCAGCACTAGCTGAAATTGAAAAAATTGCTGCACGTAAAGGTAAAGTTCTTTTCGTTGGTACTAAGCGCGCAGCTAGCGAATCAATCAAAGAAGCAGCAATCAGCTGTGATCAGTACTACGTAAACAACCGTTGGTTGGGTGGTATGTTGACTAACTGGAAAACTGTTCGTCAATCAATCAAGCGTCTTAAAGAACTTGAAGCTCAATCTATTGATGGTACTTTCGAGCAGCTAACCAAGAAAGAGGCGCTTATGCGTACTCGCGAAATGGAAAAGCTTGAGAAATCACTAGGTGGTATTAAGAACATGGGCGGCTTACCAGACGCAATGTTCGTAATCGGCGCTGATTGTGAGCACATTGCAATCAAAGAAGCTAATAACCTAGGTATCCCAGTATTTTCTGTTGTTGATACTAACTCTGATCCAGATGGCGTTGATTTCGTTATCCCAGGTAACGATGACGCAATCCGCGCGATTCAGCTTTATACTGGTGCTGTAGCTCAAACTGTTAAAGAAGCTCGTAACCAAGATATCGTTGTTCAAGCAGAAGAAGACGGTTTTGTAGCTGAAGCTTAATAGCCTGCTGCTTTACATAAGCATCTTAAGTTACCTTGCGTAAACTAAGAATGGTTACCAGGGGCCGATTTGGCCCCTGATTTTTACTTAACGAATTCAAATCTGAGGATTATCACATGGCAACAGTTACAGCTGCCCTAGTTAAAGAACTGCGTGAACGTACTGGCGCAGGCATGATGGATTGTAAGAAAGCACTAGTAGAAGCTAACGCTGATATTGAGCTAGCAATCGAAAACATGCGTAAGAGCGGTGCTGCTAAAGCTGCTAAAAAAGCAGGTAACGTAGCAGCTGAAGGTACTATCATCATTAAAGATGCTGACGGTAAAGCAGCTCTTGTTGAAGTAAACTGCCAGACTGACTTCGTTGCTAAAGACGGTAGCTTCCTTGCATTCGCTAACTCTGTTGCTGATGCAGCACTTGCTAGCCACGCTACAGTTGAAGAGCTTCAAGTACAGTTTGAAGAAGCACGTATTGAGCTAGTAGCTAAGATCGGTGAGAACATCTCTATCCGTCGCGTAGCATACATTGCTGGTGATAAAGTTTCTGCTTACACTCACGGTACTCGTATCGCAGTAGTTGTTGCTGGTAACGGCGACGCAGAAACACTTAAGCACATCGCAATGCATGTTGCAGCTTCTAACCCTGAATACGTTAACCCAACTGACGTACCAGCTGAAGTTGTAGCAAAAGAGCGTGCAGTTCAAGTTGAAATCGCTATGAACGAAGGCAAGCCTCAAGCTATCGCAGAAAAGATGGTTGAAGGTCGCATGAAGAAGTTTACTGGCGAAGTTTCTCTAACTGGCCAAGCTTTCATCATGGAACCAAAGAAAACTGTTGGCGATATTTTGAAAGAAACAGGCGCTACAATAACTAACTTCGTACGTCTAGAAGTTGGTCAAGGTATCGAGAAAGCTAAAGAAATGAGCTTTGCTGAAGAAGTAGCCGCTGTTCAAAAAGGTTAATCCTTTTTAATCAGAATATCAAAGACCGCAACCGACGTTGCGGTCTTTTTACAACTCCATATCTCAAAATCAGCCTGGAAGGTAAAAAACATGACCACAAACCCTAAACCAAGTTATCAACGTATTCTTCTTAAACTAAGTGGTGAAGCACTACAAGGTAAAGAAGGATTTGGTATTGACGCTCAAGTTCTTGACCGTATGGCTCAAGAGGTAAAAGAACTCGTTGAATTAGGTGTTCAAGTCGGCCTTGTTATCGGTGGTGGTAATTTATTCCGTGGTGCTGGTTTAGCTGAAGCAGGTATGAACCGAGTTGTGGGCGACCACATGGGTATGCTAGCAACGGTAATGAATGGCTTAGCAATGCGTGATGCGCTGCATCGTGCCTATGTGAACGCGCGAGTAATGTCTGCTATTCCTTTGAACGGCGTATGTGATAATTATAACTGGGCTGATGCGATTAGCCAGTTACGTCAAGGTCGTGTTGTTATTTTCGCTGCAGGTACAGGTAATCCGTTCTTCACAACAGATTCTGCTGCATGTCTTCGTGGTATCGAAATCGAAGCTGATGTAGTATTAAAAGCAACAAAAGTTGAAGGCGTGTTTACGGATGATCCAGTTAAAAATCCAGATGCAACGCTTTGTGAACAGCTGAGCTACCAAGATGTACTTGAAAAAGAACTTAAGGTAATGGATTTGGCTGCATTTACTCTTGCTCGTGACCACAACATGCCAATTCGTGTATTTAATATGAATAAGCCTGGCGCATTACGCCGTGTTGTAATGGGTGAGCAAGAAGGTACGCTGATCACTAACGCTTAAGCCTTGTAAATTTAATATGGCGCTGACGATCAGTGCGATGATGACAGCATAATTTAAGGTATTTATCGTGATTAACGAAATTAAACAAGACGCGCAAACGCGCATGGAAAAAAGTGTTGATGCACTAAAAGGTCAATTAGTAAAAATTCGTACTGGCCGTGCACATCCAAGCCTACTTGATACTATCTATGTTGAGTATTACGGCGCAAATACACCGCTTAAGCAAGTTGCTAACGTGGTTGCTGAAGACTCACGTACATTAGCGATTACTGTATTCGATCGTGAATTATCAGCGAAAGTTGAAAAAGCAATCATGATGTCTGATTTGGGTCTTAACCCAATGTCAGCAGGTACTGTTATTCGAGTACCATTGCCACCGCTAACAGAAGAACGTCGTCGCGATCTTGTTAAGATTGTACGTGCTGAAGCTGAGCAAGGTCGAGTTGCTGTTCGTAATATTCGTCGTGATGCTAATGCAACAGTTAAATCTTTATTAAAAGATAAAGATATTTCTGAAGATGATGATCGCCGTGCACAAGATGAAATTCAAAAACTAACAGATGAAGCTATCAAGAACATTGAAGCGGTTCTTGAAGTTAAAGAAAAAGAGCTAATGGAAGTTTAAGACTCTAGTCTTAATTTAGCGAACAAAGTTAAGGCGCTGTGCGGCAGCACGGCGCTTTTTTTTTGAGGGATAAATATGGCACAACCTTTAATAGATGCTGTTCTTTCAGCCGATTGTCTTCCACAACACATTGCTGTGATCATGGATGGTAATGGCCGTTGGGCGAAAGCCAAAGGTAAAGCGCGAGTATTTGGCCATAAAGCAGGGGTAGATGCGGTTCGTAAGACTGTTTCTACTGCAAATCGACTCGGAATTAAAGTCGTTACATTATTTGCCTTTAGTAGTGAAAATTGGCGTCGTCCTGAGGATGAAGTCTCAGTACTAATGGAATTATTCATGACTGTTTTAGGTCGTGAAGTAAAACGACTACATAAAAATAATATTCGATTATGTATTATCGGAGACAAAAGTCGCTTCAGTGCTCGACTGCAGAAAAAAATTATTGCGGCAGAATTATTAACTGAAGGCAATACTGGGTTAGTGTTAAATGTGGCAGCTAACTATGGTGGTCAATGGGATATTCTTCAAGCAACCAAGCAAATGATGCAACGTGTTATTGATCAAAAACTTGATATTGACTCTCTGACTGAACAAGATTTAGCGCAGGGTTTAGTGACTCAAGGTTTACCAGATGTTGATTTATTAATTCGTACTAGTGGCGAGTGTCGCATTAGTAATTTTATGCTATGGCAAACGGCTTACGCTGAATTGTATTTCACTGAACAACATTGGCCTGATTTTGATGAACAAAGTTTGGCGAATGCTGTGGCATGGTTTGTAAATCGTGAGCGCCGCTTTGGTTGTACTGGCGAGCAGATACAAGCTTTGTTAAAATAAAAAACATTATTTTCGCCAATACGTAATGTTGTGTGTTGGCGTTATTGTTTAAGTAGCGGTTTTTTCCGATACTCAATATTATATTTCCTATATAAAAGAGGACGCAGTTTGCTCAAGCAACGAATTATTACCGCGTTAATCCTCGCGCCACTTGTCATCGCAGGAATCTTTTTTCTGCCGTTGCCTGCTTTTATTATTGCTATGGCTGCAATAACCTTAGTTGGTTTCTGGGAGTGGACGCAATTTGTTAACGCATCATCACGTATTAATGCGATGATTTTACCGACTATCATGCTGGGAGCAAGCATTGCGCTGTTACCCACAGATCCTGCGTCACTCTCTCATCCTGATGGAATCTATCGTACAATATTACTTCTTGGTGGTTTATGGTGGCTAGTGGCATCTGCATTAGCGATTAGTTATCCTAAAAGTGCTGATTTTTGGTCAAAGAAACCGTTTCTAAAACAAATTTTTGGTTTGCTCACATTATTGCCTTTTTTTTGGAGTATTTTAATGCTCCGCGCTGTGGGTTATGACAATAATCCTTACCATGGGGCCTGCTTAGTTTTACTTGTGTGCTTATTAGTTTGGGCTGCCGATACTGGCGCTTATTTCTCTGGCAAGCGCTTTGGTAAGCATAAGATGGCACCGGCAGTGAGTCCAAATAAAACCATTGAAGGGTTAGTCGGCGGAGCGTGTTTAGCTATTTTTGTTACTTGGCTTGGATCGCATTTATTATCGATTGAGTTTTCATCACTAGGCCAATTATTCTTTATTGCTATTATTACCGTGATCATTTCGGTTCTAGGCGATTTAGTTGAAAGTATGTTTAAGCGAGTTTCTGGTATCAAAGACAGTGGCAATATTTTACCAGGACATGGTGGGATTTTAGATCGTATTGATAGCTTAACAGCCGCAATCCCCGTGTTTGCATTACTCTATCTGTGGCTAATCTAATTAAGAGTAGCCATCTTTCTTAAAGGCAGCTATTTTGCTGCCTTTTTTGTAATTGTAAGTGATTTTATGCGTAAGTTAACGATTCTTGGTGCTACAGGTTCAATTGGGCATAGTACTTTAACAGTAGTCGCTCAAAACCCTAATTCATTTGAAGTCATCGCATTAGCAGCAGGCTCGAATGTCGACAAAATGTTTGATCTGTGTCAGCAATGGCACCCAAAATATGCAGCGATGGCATCTGTTACGGCTGCATCTCAACTTAATGACTTAGTACAGCAGGCAAATTTAGATATTATCGTCTTAGGCGGTGATGACGCTATTTGCCAAGTGGCAGCGCTGGATGAAGTTGATACGGTTATGGCTGCGATCGTTGGTGCGGCAGGTTTATTGCCAACCATGGCGGCGGTTAAAAAAGGTAAACGTATTTTATTAGCCAATAAAGAAGCATTGGTTATGACAGGGCAGATGTTTATTGATGCTTGTGAAAAATATGGTGCTGAATTATTACCCGTTGATAGCGAACATAATGCTATTTTTCAAGCATTACCTGCTGAAATTCAACGTCGTATGGGACGCTGTGATTTAGCGGCACATGGCGTTACTAAGGTATTATTAACCGGCTCAGGTGGTCCATTCCGTTATACTGATATTAATGCCTTAGATGCTGTAACACCTGCAATGGCGATTGCTCATCCAAATTGGTCTATGGGCCCTAAAATTTCAGTTGATTCAGCGACCATGATGAATAAAGGGTTGGAATACATTGAAGCGCGTTGGTTATTTAATGCCAGTCGTGAACAAATGCAGGTGATTATTCATCCGCAATCAATGATCCACTCAATGGTGCAATATAAAGACGGTTCAGTTATCGCACAAATGGGGTTACCTGATATGTGCACGCCAATTGCATGTGCGATGGCATATCCACAACGGGTTGAATCTAGTGTTGCTCCACTTGATTTTAGTAAGATCGGTGAGTTTACTTTCATGGATCCTGATTTTGATCGTTATCCATGTTTGAAATTGGCTATTGATGCTTGTTATAAAGGACAAGCAGCAACGACCACTTTAAATGCGGCCAATGAAATTGCTGTTGCGGCTTTTTTAGCTGAAAAAATTCTTTTTACTGATATTGCGAAAGTGAATAAGTTAGTGTTAGACGTCGCAGTATTAACTGAACCTAATGATATTGATGCCGTAATGGTGTTAGATAAGCAAGCCCGTGAGCTTGCTTTAGACATTATTGCGAAGGAATTTGCATGATTGAATTTATCCGTAATTTAAGCGCTTTTTTAGTTGCTCTTGGTATTCTTATCGCCGTTCATGAGTTTGGCCATTTTTGGGTTGCTCGTCGTTGTGGTGTTTATGTTGAACGCTTCTCTATTGGTTTTGGTAAAGCCTTATTTAGTCGCGTTGGCAAAGATGGTACTGAATATACATTAGCGCTAATACCACTAGGTGGTTACGTTAAAATGCTTGATGAGCGGGTAGCTGAGGTTCCGCCTGAGAAACGTCATATGGCGTTTAATAATAAGAAAATTTGGCAACGCAGTGCTATTGTTGCGGCAGGACCAATGGCTAACTTTGTGTTCGCTGTTTTTGCTTATTGGGTAGTGTACTTAATCGGTGTGCCAGCATTAAGGCCAGTTATTGGTGAAGTTGCTCCCCAATCTATCGCGGCAAAAGCGGGAATTATTCCCGGAATGGAACTAAAATCAGTTTCTGGACTCGAAACATCTGATTGGGAATCTGCCAATATGGCATTGATATCTCAAATTGGGGATAAGCAAGTAGTAATAACGGCACAAGAGCCTGATAGTTCAATTGTGGTTTCCCGGACACTTGATTTAACCGATTGGTCTTTTGATCCTGAATCACAGCGTGTATTGACGACATTGGGTATTTCGCCATTTACACCGCCAATTACGCTAACTGTTTCACAACTTGTTGATAATAGTGCAGCAATTGATGCAGGATTTAAATTAAATGATAAGATTGTCACGGTTGATAATAAATCAGTAACGCAGTGGCAGCAATTTGTTGATGCTGTTCGTACTCATCCAGGAAAAACACTACAAGTTGAAGTTTTACGTGATGATGAACCAGTGATGTTATCATTGACCCCTCGTGTAAAAGTTGAAGCTGACGGTAAAGAAGTTGGCTATGTAGGATTGGCACCAAGTATTGAACCTTGGCCAGCATCGTACAAAGTTAATTTAAAGTTTGGTCCCATTGAAGCGGCGATCAAAGCGACTGAAAAAACCGGTCAATTAGTGTCATTAACGTTTGATATGGTCACTAAGCTCGTTACTGGTGATGTTGCAATGAAAAACCTTAGCGGACCGATATCTATCGCAAAAGGGGCTGGAATGACTGCCGAGTTTGGCTTGGTATATTTCCTTGGTTTCTTAGCGTTGATCAGTGTTAACTTAGGTATTGTAAATCTATTACCTTTACCTGTGCTTGATGGCGGACATTTAATGTTCTTTGCTATCGAGGCAGTAACTCGTCGTCCTGTATCTGAACGAATTCAGGATATTGGCTATAGAGTGGGATCAGCCATTTTGGTTGCGTTAATGGCGGTTGCGCTATTCAATGATTTTACCCGACTTTAATAAATGCGTATTTAGCAAGGAATAATCAGTACAGTAATGGCGATTAAAAAACTGTTAGTCGCATCGCTACTTTTAACAAGTAGCGTTGCGCATAGCGCGGAAAATAAATTTGTAGTTGATAACATTCGTTTTGAAGGTCTTCAGCGAGTCACTATGGGCGCAGCATTATTAAAAATGCCTGTTCGAGTTGGCGACACTGTTGATCCACAGGATATTTCAACGCTGATCAAATCTCTTTATTCTTCCGGCAATTTTGAAGATATTAAGGTATATCGAGACGGTAATACGTTACTGGTCGATGTAAAAGAACGTCCAACCATTGCTGACATTACTTTTGCTGGCAATAAAGCAATCAAAGATGAGCAGCTAAAAGAGAACCTTGAATCATCAGGCTTACGTGTTGGTGAAGCGCTAGATAGAACAACCTTATCTAAGATTGATAAAGGTCTAGAAGACTTCTATTACAGTGTGGGTAAATATAATGCCACTGTAGAAGCGGTTGTTACGCCTTTGCCTCGTAATCGTGTTGATATTAAATTTGTATTTACTGAGGGTGTATCCGCTAAAATTAAGCAGATTAATATCCTTGGTAATCATGTTTTTAGTGATGCTGATTTGGTCGGCAAGTTCAAACTTAAGGACAGTGTGCCTTGGTGGGACTTTATGGCCAATGAAAAGTATCAGAAACAAGTACTGCAAGGTGATTTAGAAACATTGCGTTCGCAGTATTTAAATAATGGTTATTTAAAGTACCGCTTAGAATCAACGCATGTTGCTATTTCTCCTGATAAAAAAGGCGTGTACATCACTTTAAAAATTCATGAAGGTGAGCAATACAAGGTTAAAAACGTTAAGTTCCAAGGTGACGTTGCTGGCCGTGTTGCTGAATTTGATAAGTTAGTAACCTTTAAATCTGGCAGTGTTTACAATGGTGCTGAAGTCACAGCATTAGAAGAAGCCGTTAAGCGTGAATTAGGTAAGGCAGGTTATGCTTATCCTAAAGTTACCATGATGCCTGAGTTTGATGATGCAGCACATCAAGTATCCTTGATCGTTAATGTTGAACAAGGGAAACGTGTGTATGTACGTAATATTGAATTTAGTGGTAATAACACCACTAAAGATGAAGTGTTACGTCGTGAAATGCGCCAAATGGAAGGTTCGTGGCTTAATGCTAAATCGATTGAAACAGGTAAGCAACGTCTAAACCGTACTGGTTTCTTTGAAAATGTTGATGTACAAACTGTCCGTGTGCCTGGTTCTGATGATCAGGTTGATGTGAAGTACAACGTTAAAGAAGCGAACTCTGGCAGTGTTAACTTCGGTGTCGGTTACGGTACTGAATCAGGTATTAGTTTCCAGGCGGGTTTAACCCAGAAAAACTTCTTGGGTACGGGTAATTTATTTGGCATTAATGCAATGACCAATGATTACTCTAAGAACATTAGCCTTGAATATAAAGATCCGTACTTCACGATTAACAACGTTAGTCTTGGTGGTAAGATTTACTACAACGAGTTTGAAGCATCAGATGCCAATATCTCGGATTATACCAACCAAAGTTATGGCGCAAGTTTAACGTGGGGCTTCCCATTCAATGAATTGAACTACTTTGATTTTAGCTTGGGTTATGATCATAATAAGATCTCTAATATTCAAGATTACTATCAGATCGAGCAGTTTAAAAAGATTCATGGCTTTGATGAAAATAATGATAATGCAATCGAACTTGATGACTTCAACTGGAGTATTTCATGGACGCGTAACCACTTAAACCGTGGTTACTTCCCGACGTCGGGTAATTATCAGAATGCATCATTTAAGATGACTATTCCTGGGTCGGATTCACAATACTTTAAGACTCAATATGATGTTCGTCAGTATATTCCATTAACTGAAAAACAAGACTACACCTTATTGCTACGTGGTAAATTAGGTTACGGTAACGGTTACGGTAAGACAGACAATGGCAGTGATCAATTAATGCCATTTTATGAAAACTACTATGCGGGTGGTTTTACAACTATTCGTGGTTTCCGTTCTAACACTGTTGGCCCTAAAGCAGTTTACGGTCAAGGCCAAGGTAATAACCAAAAAGGTGTGGTAAGTGATGAGTCTACGGGTGGTAATGCCATTGCTCTAGCGAGTATGGAATTAATTGTTCCAACCCCGTTTGCTTCTCAAGAAGTGAAAAATCAAGTACGTACCAGTTTCTTTGTTGATGCTGGTTCGGTATGGGATACTGAATTCCATCCTGATTATACCAACGCAAGTTCATTACCTGATTATTCTGACCCAGGTATGATTCGAGCGTCTTACGGTGCTGCATTACAGTGGATGTCCCCAATGGGTCCACTTGTATTCTCGGTTGCTAAACCAATTAAGAAATACGAAGGGGATGATGAAGAGTTCTTCACATTCACCATTGGTCAGTCATTCTAATTTTTAAGGAGAGTCTTTTGAAACAGTGGATTAAAGCAGCAAGTTTAGGTTTAGTAATTTTATCTTCATCTATGTATGCCAATGCAGCCGAAGCTGCACAAAAAATTGGTTATGTGTCTACTGGTCAGGCAATGTCTGAATTAGCGACACGTTACAAAGTGCAAGAAAAATTGCAAAAAGAGTTCAGTGGTCGCGTTGCAGCGTTACGTTCGATTGAGGGTAAAATGAAAACCAAAATCGAAAAAATGAAGCGTGATGGTGAGTTAATGACACCTCAACAACGTACTGATATTCAACGTCAACTTGCAGCACTTGATTCTGATTATAAGCTAAAAGCAAAAGCATTATCAGAAGATCAACGTCGTCGTGGCATGGAAGAAGAGCAGAAACTGGTTAAGAAAATCCGTACTGCTATCAATACTGTTGCGAAGAAAAATGGCTACAATGTTGTGCTAGATGCACAAGCAGTATTATTTGCAAATAAGAGTGATGACTTATCATCTAAAGTTATCGCTGCTGTAAAATAAAACAGTAACCCTGTGGTGAACGTTGTAGCTGACGAGTTCAGCTACAACTTTTGATCTAACAGCCACCTTATGTGGCTGTTGTTACAAGAGAGATAGAATAAAATGGCTGTAATTACTCTTGCTGAATTAGCTGATAAATTAGGTGCAGAGCTACATGGCGATGGCACAACTGAAATTCACTCAATTGCCGGGATGGGCAAGGCTGCTACAGGGCAAATAACGTTCCTTTCTGATAGCAAGTACCGTCAACAGCTTAGTGAGTGTCAAGCGGATGCAGTAATGCTACGAGAAGCGGATGTCGAGTTTTTTAATGGCAATATGTTAGTCGTAAAAGACCCTTACCTTAGCTATGCATTAGTGGCTCAACTTCTTGATACAACCCCTGTTGCTGCGACTGATATTGCAGCATCAGCGTATATTGATTCAACTGCAATTGTTGGTAGTAATGTTGCTATTGGTCATAATGCAGTGATTGAAGCTGGAGTACAATTGGGCGATAACGTTCAAATTGGTGCAGGCTGTTTTATTGGTAAAAACGCGATTATTGGTAATAGCACCAAATTGTGGGCGAATGTCACTATTTATCATAATGTCGTCATTGGCGCTCACTGTCTTGTACAATCAGGTACGGTTATTGGTGCCGATGGTTTTGGTTATGCTAATGATAAAGGTGAGTGGGTTAAGATCCCGCAACTGGGTTCTGTTCGCATTGGCAATCGCGTTGAAATTGGTGCTTGTACTACCATTGACCGTGGTGCATTAGACGATACCATTATTGATGATAATGTAATTATTGATAACCAGATGCAAATCGCTCATAACGTGCAAATCGGATATGGTACAGCGATGGCAGGAGCGACAGTCGTTGCTGGTAGTACTAAAATTGGTAAATATTGTATTATTGGTGGCGCTTCTGTACTTAATGGTCATATTAAGATTGCTGATGGCGTAACAATTACTGGCATGGGAATGGTGATGCGTAGTATTGAAGAGAAAGGTATGTACTCTTCAGGTATTCCGCTGCAACCTAACAAAGAGTGGCGTCGAACAGCTACCCGGGTTCATCGTATTGATGATATGAATAAACGTCTAAAAGCAGTTGAAAAACAACTTAAAGCTAAAGACGAATAATTTTTATTATCATTAATTGGCCTGCCTTTGTGTAGGCCATTTTGCATTTTCATCGGATATTTTTTATATCTTTTTAAGACAGGAATTTAGTTTTGACGACCGAAAAAAAGACGTTAAACATCACCGAAATTCAGGCACTTCTTCCTCATCGTTACCCGTTTCTTATGATTGATCGTGTTACCAATTATGATGAAGGAAAGACGTTAACAGCGATTAAGAATGTTTCTGTTAATGAGCCTCAGTTTACGGGTCATTTCCCCAATATGCCGGTATTTCCTGGCGTGTTGATTTTAGAAGCGATGGCACAAGCAACAGGTTTATTAGCCTTTAAAACCTTTGGTGCGCCAACAGAAAATGAACTGTATTATTTTGCGAGTATTGATAAAGCAAAGTTTCGTAAACCGGTAGTGCCTGGCGATCAAATGATTCTAGAAGTTGAATTTATTAAAGAACGTCGTGGTATCGCGTTATTTAATGGCATCGCTAAAGTTGATGGCGAAACAGTGTGTTCAGCAGAGCTTAAATGTGCGAGACGAGTATTCTCATGATTCATGAAAGTGCGAAAATTCATCCATCAGCTGTGATTGAAGATGGGGTGATCATTGGCGCTAATGTTACTGTTGGCCCGTTTACCTATATTGCAACAGGGGTTGAAATTGGTGAAGGCACTGAGGTGATGTCTCATGTTGTCATCAAAGGTCCAACAGTTATCGGTAAAGATAATCGTATCTTCCCGTTTGCGATTATCGGTGAAGAG
Organism: Photobacterium carnosum; assembly: GCF_021236965.1. Taxonomy (NCBI): domain Bacteria; kingdom Pseudomonadati; phylum Pseudomonadota; class Gammaproteobacteria; order Vibrionales; family Vibrionaceae; genus Photobacterium; species Photobacterium carnosum. The sequence continues at coordinate 60,548 of NZ_WMDN01000018.1, forward strand.
TGCCAAGACAAGAAATTTAGTGGTGAAGCAACACGCTTAGAAATTGGTGATCGTAATGTGATCCGTGAAAGTGTTCAAATTCATCGTGGTACTACACAAGATAAGGGCGTTACTGTTGTTGGTAATGATAATTTGTTATGTGTAAATGCCCATATTGCCCATGATGTGGTTGTTGGTAATCATACTCATATTGGTAATAACTCTATTTTAGGCGGTCATGTTACTGTTGGCGATTATGCTGGTGTAATGGCATTGTCTGCGGTTCATCCGTTCTGTACTGTGGGTGCTTACAGTTATATTGGTGGTTGTTCAGCTGTCGTACAAGACGTACCACCGTATGTATTAGCTCAAGGTAACCACGCGAAACCCTTTGGTTTAAATATCGTTGGTTTACAGCGTAATGGGTTTGAAAAACCAGAACTACATGCCATTCGTCGAGCTTATAAAGAAATTTACCGCTCAGGAAAAACACTGGCAGAAGTAAAACCAGTTATTGCTGAAATGGCGAAAGATTGGCCGTCAGTTGGACGTTTTTCTGAATTACTTGATAACTCAGAACGCGGTATTATTCGCTAATGACGAAGCCTCTTCGAATAGCGATTGTCGCCGGAGAAATTTCCGGCGATATTTTAGGTGCTGGTTTTATTCAAGCCGTAAAAGCGCAATATCCTGACGCTGAATTTGTGGGGGTTGCAGGGCCTCGAATGCAAGCTCAAGGCTGTGAAGCGCTGTTTGATATGGAAGAACTTGCGGTAATGGGGATTGTTGAAGTCCTTGGTCGATTACCACGATTATTCAAAGTAAAAGCCGAGCTTGTTAAGTACTTTAGCGATAATCCACCGGATGTGTTTGTTGGTATTGATGCGCCTGATTTTAATCTACGGCTTGAAAAAGATTTAAAAGATCGTGGTATTAAAACGGTGCACTATGTTAGTCCATCAGTATGGGCTTGGCGCCAAAAACGGATTTTTAAAATTGAAGCCGCCACTAATTTAGTATTGGCTTTTTTGCCATTTGAAAAAGCATTTTACGATAAGTTTAATGTGCCATGTCAGTTTGTTGGTCATACCATGGCCGATGCGATCCCATTACAAACTGATCAAATTGCTGCTCGTGAGTTACTTGGCTTAGATCCAACTAAACGCTGGTTAGCGGTGCTTCCTGGTAGTCGTGGCAGTGAAATGGCGATGCTCGCAGAGCCCTTTATTGAAACCTGTAAAAAACTTAAAGTAAAACATCCTGAGTTAGGCTTTGTGGTCGCATTGGTGAATGAAAAACGTCGTGCTCAATTTGAACAAGCATGGCAAGCGACTGCGCCTGAATTAGATTTTGAATTAGTGGATGATACTGCTCGAAATGTCATGATAGCGGCGGATGCGGTGCTACTCGCATCAGGGACCGTTGCATTAGAATGTATGCTGGTGAAACGTCCGATGGTGGTGGGCTATAAAGTGAAGCCACTCACTGCGTGGATTGCCAAGCGGATGCTAAAAACGAAGTATGTTTCATTACCTAACATCATGGCTGATCGTGAATTAGTTACCGAACTACTTCAAGATGACTGTACGCCAGATAAGTTGTTCTATGAAGTTGATAAAATCCTTTATGGTGATACCACAGCATTAATGGCGCAGTTTGAACACATGCATAAAACCATTCGTTGTAATGCTGATGAACAAGCGGCACAAGCAGTGTTAGCATTAATCGATAAGGCACAGTAATTATGGCTGAAAAACAAGATTTTCCTCCTTTTGTATACCCACAAGCTAATTGTATTGCGGGTGTTGATGAAGTCGGTCGTGGCCCATTAGTCGGTGCAGTCGTTACGGCGGCAGTAATTTTAGATCCTAATAATCCGATTGTAGGATTAACCGATTCTAAAAAACTCAGTGAGAAAAAACGCAATTTTCTGTTTGGTGAAATCAAAGAAAAGGCACTTGCGTGGTCACTTGGTCGCTGTGAAGCTGATGAAATTGATCAATTAAATATTTTACAAGCGACCATGGTTGCTATGCAACGTGCTGTCGCTGGGCTTCATATTCAGCCTGATTTTGTATTGATCGATGGTAATAAAATCCCAGCACTACCGATGGCAGCATTAGCGGTGGTTAAAGGGGATTTGCGGGTTGACGAAATCAGTGCTGCGTCAATTATTGCCAAAGTTACTCGTGATCGTGAAATGGAAATCCTTGATGCGGAGTTTCCACAATATGGGTTTGCTAAGCATAAAGGCTATCCGACTAAAGCGCACTTTGCCGCTTTAGAGCAATACGGTGCGATTGAGCAACATCGAAAAACATTTAAACCTGTTAAGCGCGTATTGGGTCTTGATTAAGTCCTTGTGATTGCGTGATAAAAAGGCGAACCATTTGGTATCGCCTTTTTTTATACGACGAATGACTACCCGATCGGGTATAATTTTTGTTAATTAAGTAATGTAATGAATTAGGTTGTCATGGCAGAACCACGTTTTATCCACCTTCGAGTTCATAGTGATTATTCAATGATCGATGGCTTGGCGAAAGTGAAACCTATCGTTAAGCGCGCCGCTGAACTTGGCATGCCAGCATTGGCTTTAACTGATTTCACGAACCTGTGTGGTTTAGTGAAGTTTTATTTTGCTGCCCATGATGCGGGCTTGAAGCCGATTATTGGTGCCGATTTTAAAGTACAAAGCCAAGACATGGGCGATGAGCTATTTGAACTCACCATTTTAGCCGCTAATAATGAAGGCTATAAAAACCTCACATTATTAATTTCAGAAGCGTATCAACGTGGTCATGTTCAGCATCAACCCGTGATTGATAAAGAATGGCTTATTAAGTACCGTGAAGGGTTAATTATCTTATCGGGTGGTAGAACGGGCGATGTTGGGCGTGCATTACTCAAAGGTAATCAACAGCTAACTGATGCTTGTGTCGCTTTTTATCAAACCTATTTTCCGGACAGCTATTATTTAGAATTGGTTCGTACTGGACGTGTTGATGAAGATGCTTACCTTCATTTTGCGATTGAATTAGCGGAACAATATGATTTGCCAGTGGTAGCAACTAATGATGTGCGACTACTTAACGCTAATCAATTTGATGCCCATGAAATCCGTGTTGCTATCCATGATGGTTATACCATGGTCGATCCTAATCGACCTAAGCTTTACAGTGAACAGCAATACTTGCGCAGTGAAGATGAAATGTGTGAGCTGTTTGCTGATATTCCTGAAGCATTACAGAACTCAGTAGAAATTGCTAAACGATGTAATGTGACTGTTCGCTTGGGGGAGTATTTTCTACCAAACTTCCCGACCGGTGATATGAGTATCGAAGACTTCTTGGTGACTAAATCTCAGCAAGGTCTTGAAGAGCGACTTGAATTTCTATTTCCTGATCCAGAGGTTCGCGCTCAACGTCGCCCTGAATATGATGAACGTTTAGAAATTGAATTGAAAGTTGTTAACCAAATGGGATTCCCGGGTTACTTCTTAATCGTAATGGAATTTATTCAGTGGTCAAAAGATAACGATGTACCTGTAGGTCCTGGTCGAGGGTCTGGTGCAGGTTCATTAGTGGCATACGCGTTAAAAATCACTGATTTGGATCCGTTAGCATTTGACTTACTGTTTGAACGTTTCCTTAACCCTGAACGTGTATCCATGCCCGATTTCGATATCGACTTTTGTATGGATAAACGTGACTTAGTGATTGATCACGTTGCTGAAATGTATGGTCGTAATGCGGTATCGCAGATCATTACTTTTGGTACGATGGCCGCCAAAGCCGTTATTCGTGATGTGGGCCGTGTACTTGGGCATCCATATGGTTTTGTGGATCGTCTTTCTAAGTTGATTCCGGCAGAACCTGGAATGACGCTTGAAAAAGCGTTTGAGGTTGAACCTCAACTGGGTCAAGCTTATGAAGCTGATGAAGAAATTCGTGACCTCATTGATATGTGTCGCATTTTAGAAGGTGTGACACGTAATGCGGGTAAACATGCTGGTGGTGTGGTTATTTCACCGACAACCATCACTGATTTCTCACCATTATATTGTGATGCTGAAGGTAATAACCCAGTAACCCAGTTTGATAAAAATGATGTTGAAACTGCGGGTTTAGTGAAGTTTGACTTCTTAGGTCTGCGAACACTCACCATCATTGATTGGGCGTTAGGGATGATTAATCCTCGCCGAGTAGAACAAGGGTTAGAGCCCGTTAATATTGCAGCAATTCCAATGGCGGATAAAAAGTCATTTGATATGTTGCAACGCTCGGAATCAACCGCAGTATTCCAGTTGGAATCCCGTGGTATGAAAGATTTGATCAAACGTCTACGACCCGACTGCTTTGAAGATATGATCGCCTTGGTGGCATTGTTCCGCCCCGGTCCATTACAATCTGGCATGGTAGATAACTTTATTGACCGTAAGCATGGTCGAGAAGCGGTATCTTACCCAGACGAAAAATGGCAACATGAGTCGTTAAAAGAAATTCTTGATCCAACTTACGGTATTATTCTGTATCAAGAACAGGTAATGCAGATCGCACAGGTGCTGGCTGGCTATACGCTAGGTGGTGCAGATATGTTACGTCGTGCGATGGGTAAGAAAAAAGCCTCTGAAATGGCTAAGCAACGGGCAGTGTTTGAGCAAGGTGCTATCGACAACGGTGTTGATGGCGAATTGTCGATGAAAATCTTTGACTTGGTAGAAAAATTCGCCGGTTATGGTTTTAACAAATCGCACTCAGCCGCTTATGCGTTAGTGTCATATCAAACATTATGGCTGAAAGCCCATTATCCTGCTGAATTTATGGCGGCGGTAATGACGGCTGATATGGACAATACCGATAAGATTATTAGCTTGGTTGATGAATGTCACCGCATGAATCTTAAATTATTACCGCCAGATGTGAATAAAGGTCTGTACCGATTCAATGTTGATGATGACGGCGCAGTCGTTTATGGTATTGGCGCGGTTAAAGGTGTTGGTGAAGGGCCGATTGAAAATATTATTAGTGCCCGTGAAAAAGATGGTCATTTTAAAGATTTATTTGATTTCTGTGCTCGTATTGACACTAAACGGGTTAATAAACGTGTTTTAGACAAGTTAATTAAATCGGGTGCATTAGATCGACTTGGACCTAACCGAGCGGCAATGTTAGCGACACTTGATGATGCAATTAAAGCGGCAAGTCAATATCATAAAGCACAAGCATCAGGTCAAGATGATTTGTTTGGTGTATTAACCGAAGCGCCTGAAGAAGTCGAGCATGCTTATGCTAATATTGAAGAAGCACCTGAAAGTGTTTGGCTTGAAGGTGAGCGGGAAACGTTAGGGTTATATTTGACGGGTCACCCTATTAATGCCTATATTTCAGAATTAAAACATTACACCACTTGGCGTTTAAAAGATGCACAGCAAACAGGACGTGATAAAGTAGCGTCTGTTGCAGGGCTAGTGATTGCCGCCCGAGTGATGACCACTAAGCGTGGTAGCCGTATAGGCTTAATGACATTAGATGATCGTTCAGGTCGCATGGAGGTGATGTTATTCACCGATGCTCTTGATCGTTACATGGATTTGCTCGAAAAAGACAAAATAGTGGTCGTATCTGGACAGGTCAGCTTTGATGATTTCAATGGTGGCCTTAGAATGTCAGCTCGTGAAGTACTCGATATTTCAGAAGCACGAGAAAAACATCTTCGTGGTGTCGCTATTTCGGTAACAGAAGAGCAAATCGACGAACAATTTTTTTCCCGTTTCAGCCAAGTGCTGGAACCGCATAGAGCAGGTACTGTACCTGTACATATGTATTATCAGCGCTCGAATGCTCGGGCCAAGTTTACCTTAGGAACAGAGTGGCGCGTAACGCCTGCCGATAAATTATTATCGGATTTAAAAATGCTCTTAGGTGATAAACAGGTCGAGCTTGAGTTTAATTAAGTTAGCTTGTTATTTGTGGTAGGGTATAACAAACCCTATCATTAAAATAAGCAAAAGGATTTTAAGTGGTATGAGCCTGAACTTCCTCGAGTTTGAACAACCGATTGCAGAATTAGAAGCAAAGATTGAAGCACTGCGTGATGTATCGCGTCGTGATGAATCTAACTCGGTTAATCTTGAAAAAGAAATTGAGCAACTAGAAAAGAAAAGCCTCGAATTAACTAAGAAAATCTTTGGTGATCTTGGTGCCTGGCAGGTTGCGCAACTCGCACGCCATCCTCAGCGCCCATATACTTTTGATTATGTCGAGCATATGTTCGAAGAGTTTGATGAATTAGCCGGTGATCGTGCTTTTGCTGATGATAAGGCGTTAGTGGGTGGTATTGCACGTATTGATGGCCGTCCAATTATGGTTATTGGTCATCAAAAAGGTCGCGGTACTACTGAAAAAGTTAAACGTAACTTTGGTATGCCAAAACCTGAAGGTTATCGTAAAGCGTTACGCCTAATGAAAATGGCTGAACGTTTTAGAATGCCTATCGTCACTTTCATCGATACTGCGGGTGCATACCCTGGTGTTGGTGCAGAGGAGCGTGGTCAATCAGAAGCGATTGCAATGAACCTAAAAGTTATGTCCGGTTTAACTGTACCTATTATTTGTAATGTAGTGGGTGAAGGTGGTTCTGGTGGTGCGTTAGCAATTGGTGTGGGTGATTGTGTCAACATGTTGCAATACTCAACCTATTCAGTTATTTCACCTGAAGGTTGCGCATCAATTTTATGGCGTGATGCTGATAAAGCCCCACAAGCTGCTGATGCGATGGGACTAACAGCCCCTCGATTGAAAGAACTTGAGTTAATCGATAATATTATCGAAGAGCCATTAGGTGGTGCGCATCGCAACATGCCATTAATGGCAAATAGCTTAAAAGCACAAATTAAAGCGACATTAGAAGAGTTAGAACTGCTTGATACTGAAGCACTACTTGAACGTCGTTACCAGCGTCTAATGAGTTACGGTTACTGTTAATCGTTATGATTTATTCGCATCAAAAAGGTCAGCATTAATGCTGACCTTTTTTTATATTTCATATTCGCCAATACAGTTTGTTAGTGTTGGTTAATTCATTGCTGGTATAAACTAGGTCGTCTATTTTTCGAAGATATAAGCCAATGTTGTATTCTCATTTTTGCCATCAAATATTTGCCTACCCACTAGGCACAAAACGGTTAGTGTTAGCACTAAGCGGTGGGTTAGATTCGCGAGTAATGCTAGATTTACTCGCTCGATTTATTAATGAACATCCTGACTATCATGCTGATGCTGTTTATGTTCATCATGGGCTGAGCACTAATGCCGATATTTGGGCGCAGCAATGTGTTGTTTGGGCGGAAAGTAGTGGTTTACGTTGTGATATTGAACGAGTGCATTGCGAATTAGGCGGTGGTGCAAGCGTTGAACAAGCTGCTCGTAATGCGCGTTATCAAGCATTATCAAACCATATTCAAGTTGGTGATACATTGCTGACAGCGCAGCATGCTGATGATCAAATTGAAACCGTATTGTTAGCTTTAAAACGAGGCAGTGGTCCGGCGGGGTTAGCGGCAATGCCTGTGTTAACAACGTTTGCTCTAGGGCAACACTTACGGCCGTTATTAACCATTAGCCGTGCAGATATTGAAGCCTATGGTACTCAGCATCAATTACAGTGGGTTGAAGATGAAAGTAATCAAGATCAGCGTTACGATCGTAATTTTATTCGGCATCAAATAACACCCTTGTTAAATGATCGGTGGCCGGGCATACGTAAAGCTGTAAGTCGTAGTGCACATTTATGTGGTGAACAAGAAGGCTTATTAGAAGAGTTATTAAGCTATCAACTCCAACAAGCACTACAGGCTGATGGTAGTTTACGTATTACAGAAAATATCAGTGCTCGTTTAGGGATGGCGCTTATTCGTCAATGGCTGAAACAGCAAGCGGTGATCATGCCATCACTGGCACAGCTTGAACAAATTTGGTTTAACGTAGTGCAGGCCAAAGTCGATGCTAATCCACAAGTGTGCTGGCAACAGTATCAAGTACGTCGTTACCAACAGCAGTTATATCTCTTAGAACAATGGCCAGACATTAGTGATTGGCAGCATGAAGTGATCATTAACCAACCATGCCAATTACCACAAGCATTAGGGACGGTGTATTTGCAGCAACACGCCCAAGCAGGATTACGTTTACCTTATGCTGATGAAGTGGTCTCGATCCGGTTTGATTATTTAGGCCCAGAGATAAAACCACAAGGCCGCAGTGGTAAGCGTAAGTTTAAAAAATTACTCCAAGAATATCAGGTGCCGAGTTGGTTACGTCGCCGTACACCGATGTTGTTTTATGGTGAGCAATTAGTCGCTATCGCTGATGTGTTTATTGTGGATGAGTTTATTGCTCCAGTAACAGCAACCACAACGGTGCAGTTTATATGGCAACGTTCATAATTCCTTTATTGGCTCTTTTTGTAATAAAACCGCACATGTTAATTTATTTAACATATGCGGTTGTTAAATAAATATTTATTCAGATCGATATTCTTTTGTTGCTAAAATATTCGAGGCATATTATCGTACTAGTTCGCTGATACAAAATAGATGCTAATAAAGGATAGAACATGAGTAAACCATCGACACTTGGAGGTGCATGCATTATTGCTAGTGTGTGCGTAGGTGCAGGCATGCTTGGATTGCCAAGTGCAGGTGCTGGCGCATGGACATTATGGACTGTACTTGCGATCTCAGTAACGATGGTGATGATGACGTTATCAGGGTGGTTATTACTTGAAGCATTAAAACATTATGATTTTAAAGTTTCATTTAATACCATTACAAAAGATGTACTTAAAGGCAAAGTGAATGCGATCAATAACCTCTCGCTATATTTTGTTGGTGGTATTTTACTTTATGCTTATATTTCTTCATCAGGCATGATTTTTGGCGGTGTATTTGATATTAATGCCAAACTAGCGTCAGTATTATTTGTGATCGCATCGTCTGTTTTTGTACTTCATTCAACTCGTGCCGTTGATCGTATTTCAGTTTTATTAATTATTTTTATGGCGATCAGCTTTATTATTGGCATATCGGGCTTAGCGACTAATATTCAGGTGCCCACTTTACTTGATAGTCTTGATTCACAAACCAGCCTTTCTCCTTATGCTCTTGCTATTTTGCCAGTAGCATTAACCTCTTTTGGTTATCATCATTCGGTAAGCACCATGCGTGATTATTACCGTGATGAAAATCGTGCCAAAAACGCTATTTTAGGCGGCACCTTGATTGCATTAACGTTTTATGTGATTTGGGTGGTGTGTATTTTTGGTAATTTACCGCGTACACAATTTGGACCCATTGTCGCCGCTGGTGGTAATGTTGATGCGTTAATGACAGCATTGGGCGGGGTGGTGAACTCTAACAGTATCAAACAAGCTTTAAATATTTTCTCAATTGCAGCTGTGGTGTCATCATTTATTGGTGTTGGTTTAGGGGTTTTTGATTATCTGGCTGATTTTTTTGGTTTTGAAGATACTCAACAAGGCCGCTTTAAAACTTGGGCGGTGACTTTTATTCCACCATTAGTGTTTTCATTGTTTGCCCCATTTGGATTTGTAGCGGCGATTGGATTAGCGGGTGCTGCTGCGACGATTTGGACCTGTATTATTCCAGCATTGTTAGCGAAAAAACTGCGTCAGCGTCAACCTGAACAACAAGGGTTTGTTGTACCCGGTGGCAATATTACCATTTATGCGGTGATTATTTTTGGCGTGCTAACGGCTATTTTCCATATCTTAGCCATGGCGAATATTTTACCCGTATTCAACGGTTAATATTGAAAAATAAATAAAAAAAACGGCAGTTTGACTGCCGTTTTTTTATTTTTAAATACAAGATGATACGTTAACGAAACTGTTGTACTTCAGGTAAAAAATCAAATCCACCCGTCGCTAATTTTGCAATTAATTGTTCACGATCGATATCGAAAAATTTCACTAAATCATCGAGGGTATTAAATTCATCACGGATCTTCATGTTGATGATACTCATCAGCATTATTGTGTCCATGGTTTCAAATTTTGATAGATCCATCGTTTAGTCCTCGTGATCACTGATAAGTAAATTTGCAGCAGCAAAAGCGGCATGTTCACGTACGTCTAATGGCAATTCAGTATTGGTGGCAATATCATTCAATGTTTTAATTGCACACTTAATTGCCGTGGGAATATAGCCTTGATCGCCACTGCCAATTTGAGAGTAAGTCATTCGAATTAGCTCACAGCATTGATAAACTTGCATGGTCTTTCCTTTGCCTAAAAATATTCACATAAGATCAGTGTAACGAATGTTATGTGGATATACTTAAGTGGCTATTGAATTGAATATTATCATAGCCGTGAAAGAGATAAAAAATGTTTATGATAATTCAGCTATAAAAAAAGCTGCCTAAATGGGCAGCTTTTTCAAATTAGATAGTTGTTAATTAAGCCATTTTTTGCTTAAGAAAGTCCATAACATCAGCAGCAACAACTGCTTCTTTAGTACCAGTACGACGGTTCTTATATTCCATCTCACCATTTTCAAGGCTACGATCGCCAATCACGATAGTGTGAGGAATACCGATTAATTCCATGTCAGAGAACATTACACCTGGACGTTCTTTACGATCATCAAATAATACTTCGATACCCATTGCAGTAAGATCTGCGTATAGCTTCTCTGCTGCTTCTTGAACGCGCTCTGATTTGTGCATGTTCATTGGTACGATAGCCACTTGGAAAGGCGCTAAAGCGTCTGGCCAGATGATGCCGTATTTATCATTGTTTTGCTCGATAGCTGATGCCACAACACGTGATACACCGATACCGTAACAACCCATTTCTAGAATTGAACTCTTACCGTTTGAATCAAGTACGCTACAGTTCATCTTATCAGAGTAAGTGGTACCTAACTGGAAGATATGACCGACTTCGATACCACGTTTTAGCATCAACGTACCTTGACCACACGGGCTTGGATCGCCTTCAACTACGTTACGTAGATCATCAACACGGCCAAGTTCAACGTCACGACCCCAGTTGATACCGATGTTGTGTTTACCATCGATGTTAGCACCAGCAGCAAAGTCACTCATTACTGCAACTGTGTGGTCAACGATAACAGGTAGTTCAAGGCCTACAGGACCTAGAGAACCCGCACCCGCGCCGATAAGCTCACGCATTTCTTCTTCAGTTGCCATCTCTAGAGGAGAAGCGACTTCTGCAAGGTTTTCTGCTTTGATTTCGTTAAGTTCGTGGTCACCACGGATGATTAATGCAACGATAGGTGCGTCGATTTCATCAGAAGCTTTAACGAATAACGTTTTCACTGTTTTTTCGATAGCAATGCCATGTTGTTCAACCAATTCTGCGATAGTTTTCGCATTGGGTGTATCAATCACTGTCATTGCTTGTGTTGGTTCTGCACGCTCAACAGCAGGTGCGATAGCTTCTGCTTTTTCGATGTTAGCAGCGTAATCAGATTCAGTAGAGAATGCGATTAAGTCTTCGCCACTTTCAGCTAGCACGTGGAACTCTTGAGAACCATTACCACCGATTGCGCCTGAGTCTGCTAATACTGGACGGTATTCAAGACCCATGCGATCGAAAGCTTTACAGTAAGCGGTATGCATAGTATCGAAAGACTTTTGTAGACCATCTTTATCGATATCAAAGCTGTAAGCATCCATCATGCAGAATTCACGTGCACGCATTACACCAAAACGAGGACGACGTTCATCACGGAATTTCGTCTGAATTTGGTATAGGTTTAGCGGCAGTTGCTTGTAAGAACTTACTTCATTACGCACAAGGCTAGTGATAACTTCTTCAGCGGTTGGGCTAAGTACAAACGGACGGAAATGACGGTCAGTAAAGCGAAGTAGTTCAGGGCCCATTTTTTCAGAGCGGCCTGTCTCTTCCCATAGTTCAAACGGCTGAACAACGGGCATCAAGGTTTCGATTGCGCCTGCATTGTCGATTTCTTGGCGAACGATGTTTTCGACTTTACGCAGCACACGCAGACCTGTAGGTAGCCAAGTGTATAAACCTGAAGCTAACTTACGGATCATGCCTGCACGTAGCATTAGTTGATGACTAATGACTTCTGCGTCGTTTGGCGTCTCCTTCAGGGTAGAAAGAAGATATTTACTGGTACGCATTGATGGTATCCGTTATTGATGAAAGGAAAGAGAAGGAACTGATGTTCCACCCGTCAGTATCATGACGATAGCCCGTTATATTACCAGTCTCGACGCTATTCGCCAAAGATAACTACATAAGATCTATTATTGATTAATGGTATCGATACTAATTACGGTGATCACAGGTTCTGAAACTGTAAATTGAACATTAAAATCAAATAAGTTAACGGCATAAGTTTTATTATCAGATTTGCCTTTTTTGTACGCGGGGCGTGGATCTTGCGCTAAGACTTCGGTGATCACCGCGCGATGATAATCCGCTTGTTTACCTGATAACTGTTGCTGGGCGTTAAGGCTAAATTCTACGGTTAGGGTTGGTGGTTGCTCTGAAGCAAAGCCACCTAATGCATCAGGTAAACTGTCGGAGTAGGGAATATAAGGTTTAATATCAATGATTGGCGTGCCATCAACTAGATCGGCGCCACCAATATCAATAATGACTTGACCATTATGATGACGTACCCCTTTTAATTTAACGGCAGACATACCGATACCGTTGGGTCGAAACGTCGCACGGCTAGCAAAGACTCCGATGCGCTCATTACCGCCAAGACGAGGTGGACGAACTGTTGGACGCCAACCAGCTTCTAAGTTTTGATCAAATAAAAATAATAACCAAATATGGCTAAATTGCTCAATGCTTCGTACTGCTTCTAATGAATTAGCAAGACCTTGTAATACAATCTCACAATTGGCACTTGGTACTAATCCGGGTTGGCGAGGGACTGCGAATTTTTCTTTATAAGGGGAGTGGATGATACCGATAGGTTCAATACTATAAGCCATTAAATTAGCCAATTATACGCTGAAAGTAATCTTATAATATAACATAAAAAAAGCAGGCACTCAGGCCTGCTCTTGATGTGAAAAGGTTAAGTAAGGCGATTACCAGCCTTTCACTGCTCCACCATTAAAAATGGTTTGCGCTGAGTTATAAACCTCATCAGATTGATAAGCTTGAATGAATTTTTGAACATTTTCTGCTTTGACGTTGTCTTCACGGGCGACAATGATATTGACGTAAGGTGATTGTTTGTCCTCAACGAACACGCCATCTTTTTCTGGGGTTAGGTTTAAACTACTCGCATAAGTGGTATTGATAATAGCCAGTGCAACATCATCTAATGAGCGTGGCAATTGTGCCGCTTCAAGTTCAACGATTTTTAGATTTTTAGGATTACCAATAATGTCTAATACGGTGGCTGATAAGCCAGCATCGGGTTTGAGTGTGATCAAACCTTGCTGTTGTAGCAATAATAATGAACGGCCAAGGTTGGTTGGATCGTTGGGAACCGAAATTTGATCGCCATCTTTTAATTCATCAACCGATTTAATTTTAGTGGAGTAACCCGCAATAGGGTAAACGAATGTGTTGCCCGCAATCGCAAATTTATAACCACGATCCTTGATCTGTTGTTCAAGATAAGGTTTGTGCTGGAAGGCGTTGGCATCAATAGAACCTTCTGTTAATGCAGCATTAGGTGATATGTAATCTGTGAAAGTGACTAACTCTACATCAAGCCCATATTTATCTTTGGCTTGTTTCGCTGCAACTTCGGCTACTTGCTCTTCAGCTCCCGCCATGACACCAATTTTTACTTTAGTGTTATCAATGGGGGTTTCTTGTTCGCTACAACCTGTTAATGCGATAGCTGCGGCAACACCGGCAATGGCAAAAAGATGTTTAAGATTGAACGCCATAGTATTTCTCCTTAAATGGGCTTTCCCTGATGGTGTAACTATAAAGAATAAGTTCGAGTTTTTAACGATGATCAACGCGTTTGACTAAGTGATCACCAATAGATTGAATAAGCTGTACCAAAATAACGAGCATAATGACGGTGATTGCCATGACGGTGCCATCAAAACGCTGATAACCATAACGAATACCCACATCACCTAAACCACCACCGCCTACTGTGCCCGCCATTGCGGAATAACTGATTAAGGTAACTAAAGTAATGGTGATCGCATTAATAATGCCGGGTAAAGCTTCAGGTAATAATACTTTGGCAATGATCTGCATCGGTGTTGCACCCATTGCTTGTGCCGCTTCAATTAATCCTGTTGGAATTTCTAATAATGCCCCTTCTACTAAACGAGCAATAAAAGGAATTGCTCCAACAGTCAGTGGCACAATGGCGGCGGCGGTACCAATGGAACTGCCAACCACAAATCGAGTAAAAGGGATAATGGCAACCAATAAGATAATAAACGGAATTGAACGGCCGATATTGACTACAATACCCAGTATTTTATTTAAAACAGGGTTTTGCCATAAACCATTTTTTTTGGTGAGGTGTAATGCGACACCAAGAGGAATACCAATAACAAAGCCAATTAAACCGGACACCAACACCATGGTTAAGGTTTGTCCCAATGCTTCGATAAGTAATTCAGCTAGGCGTTGATTGCTCTGCCACCATGTTGTTATTGCATCAAGCGACATATCCTAGTACCTCAACATTTAATTTGTGATCACGTAAAAATCTAATAGCGTTATCAATGGCGGTTTGAGTACCAAAGAACTCAGCGAGCATTAATCCAAACTTAACCCCGCCGGCATAATCCATATTTGAACTGAGAATACTGATATCAAGATTAAATTCGCGTGCGACTTGGCTAATTAACGGCGCATCAACAGAGTCTCCAGTAAATTCAAGCCGAATAAGGGGATAACTTCCTTTGACCGAGGTCGGTGTCATTCTTAATTGATAATCTTCCGGAATCGATAAATCTAACGTTGAGCGAATAAAAGCTTTTGCTAAGTCGGTTTTAGGGTGCGCAAAAATGTCACCTACAAGACCTTGTTCTACTAATTCTCCATCACCAATGATTGCGACTTGATGACAAATACGTTTAACGACATCCATTTCATGGGTGATTAATAAAATAGTTAAGTTTAGTTGTTGATTAATTTTACGTAATAACGACAGTATTGATTGGGTTGTTGCTGGATCAAGTGCGCTGGTGGCTTCATCACACAATAAAACTTTAGGATCAGAGGCTAAAGCTCGTGCGATAGCAACCCGTTGTTTTTGACCACCGCTTAAGTTTGATGGATAAGTGTTACGTTTATCTTCTAAACCAACGAGTGATAATAATTGCGTCACTTTGGTATTTATTTCGAGTGTTGAAAGACCAGCGAGTTCTAGTGGTAATGCAATATTGGCAAAAACAGTGCGAGATGATAGTAAATTAAAATGTTGGAAAATCATGCCAATTTTACGACGAGCTAATGTTAATTCGTTAGATGAAAGGGCGGTTAAATCAATACCATCAACAATGACATTACCCGTAGTTGGTTTTTCTAATAGATTCACACAGCGGATCAGGGTGCTTTTTCCTGCTCCTGATGAACCAATGACCCCGAAAATTGTTCCCTGTTCTATGGTGAGATTAATGTCTTTTAGGGCATTTATTGCGTTCTCACCTTGATAGAACACTTTATTGACTTGTTTTATTTCTATCATTGAACGTCCTGATTGATTAGATGCCACCTATTATAGACAAGTCATGTTATACAATGATTATTGTTAATAATTGGTTGTATTGGTTAAAATGTATCAACTTCTGTTAACCTGATGCTATTTCGAATCGGTTTTTAAGTCAATAGCTATTTTTACGGCTAGACGTCTAAACGGATTTGATATTTATAACAACGTTAACTTCAATGATAATCAGCCTTGTCGGGGTGAGAACTAATACTTTTCGATGCCAACTCGTGCCATAATCGTCATAATATTTAATTAATATCTAATTTATTGAGGGCTTTCTTGTGGCCAAACCTGCTGTCTTTATTGATCGCGATGGCGTAATAAACGTTGATCGTGGCTATGTACATACTGTTGATGATTTTGAATATATTGATGGTGTTTTTGGTGCATGTAAAAAATTCAAAGAAATGGGTTATTTACTTGTTTTAGTCACCAATCAATCAGGTATTGCTCGCGGTATCTTCAGTGAGGATGATTTCATCTCTTTGACTGAATGGATGGATTGGAATTTCGAAGATCAAGGCATTGAACTTGATGGTGTTTACTATTGCCCACACCATGCAACTGAGGGTAAAGGTGAATATTTACAAGATTGTGATTGCCGTAAGCCAAACCCAGGCATGTTGATATCAGCACAAAGTGACTTGAATATTGATATGTCAAAATCACTGATGATTGGTGATAAAGCGGATGACATGAAAGCGGCAATAGCTGCCGATGTTGCTTTTAAAGTGCTAGTTCGAACAGGTAAAGCGATCACTGAAGAAGGTGAAGCTTTAGCTGATGCTGTTTTTGACGGCATCAAAAATGTTCCGATTTGGTTATCACAAAAAGCATAATTGTTGTGAGATAAAGCAGTAGTTAAGCTACTGCTTTTATTTTATGATTATCAATAAAGCCTTGCAGCACACCCTTCCATAATTATTCCTGCTATTGTGAATCATAACGTTTATATTTCTTCTTCCTTTTTGCTTTCTTGTCGTTTTTAATTTTCATTTCAATCATTTTTAATCGCTAATAATATTCAATTTAGATGCGGGATTAAATGAAGCAATCATCATGTGTTGATTAAAAAACAGCTGAAACATAATGTTTTGAACAAAAAAAAAGCGATTGATTATTTTAGAGTAAAAAAACTATTGTCAGTTTCAAAAATCCTCCTATAATGCGACCTCACTGACACGGACAACGGCGCAAGCG
>NZ_WMDN01000019.1:0-68198 GCF_021236965.1 Photobacterium carnosum
CACGTAGTGCATGTTAGATACCATATGTTAAATACAGCCGTTTTTAGATAAAAGTCATACTAGGTGTCGAGTGACCTGTATTTGTGGTCTTAAAATCGTTTCTAGGGACTATTTGACGGGTATTTAAATATTCTTATTGTAGCCATCATAATTAGGTTGACTATATGACTTTCTAATGGGTATTTTAGTGCCAAACTGAGTTATTAATATCACGTATTTTAAATATGTATTGAATGCATGTTAGATTGAAGTTATTTATCAATATAAGAGGAAATAAATATGAATGGAATTACAGATTTAGATGAACTATTACGATCTATGAGTCCTAAATTAATAGATAAAGAGTTCGTTTTTTGTACTGTTTTTGGTGCTCTTGTAAATTACATTGAACTAAATCCGGTTGCTACATTTGTTGAATCTGAGGGCTTAACTCTAGTTTTAGAAAAAGAAGTTGCAGAGAAAGCAGGTTTATCTTTTGATGGCTCTTATCGTCAAATAACTTTAACTGTTCATTCTAGTTTAGAAGCCATTGGTCTCACCGCTGCCGTAGCGAGTAAGTTAGCATCAAAAGACATTAGTGCAAACGTAATTGCTGCTTACTATCACGACCATATTTTTGTTCAAACTAATAAAGCAGAAGCAGCAATATCAGCGTTAGAAGAGTTCAATGCTTAACGTAGAGTCTATTGCTATGAATTTTAGAAGATCGCCATTGGCGGCCTTTATTGTATCTAGCTATTACTATATATCGGTTCGCATAAATAGATTAACTGTTAAATACCGCCCAATCTGAGGCGGTATTTTTGTATGCGAGGTGGATTTAAAATAAAGGTCACGAAGGCGACCTTTATTTTATAATATACGTTAAGTGTGATATCTGTGAATTAAAAAACACATTAGCTAATAATGTGTTACATAAAATAAACAGCACATAACTTATTACCATCAGGATCTCTAAGGTAGGCTAGGTATTTACTTTTACCGTTATCTCTAATACCAGGAGGATTTTCACAGGTAGTACCACCATTATCAGTACCTGCGTTATGCCATGCATTTACTTGTTCTGGACTATTAGCTTTAAATCCAATAGTCATGCCATTGCCATAAGTGGCAACTTCACCATCAATTGGTTTGGTGATACAGAATATTGATTCAGGGCTAAAATAAAAACAGCGACCACTGTCATCAATAACCCCCTCGTCATAGCCTAATGTTTTCATTATTGCATCATAAAAACGCTTAGACTTTGTAACGTTATTTGCACCAACCATGATGTGACTAAACATATAATAACTCCTATAAACCACTGTCATTAATCTGAACTTATAATTTTTGTTTGTCTATATTACGTAATGATTACTTACTTATTAAAATAGTTTTAAGTGGTAATTTTGATGGCTTTTGGTTACTGCGTATCGGATCGCATAAATAGGCATACTGTTAAATACCGTCCATCGTGGCGGTTTTTTGGTATTTGTAGGTTAGTTTGTGATTTGTTATAGTTTAACTACAATGTAGTTACGGTGTAATTATGAGTTATCTACAATTTGAATGGGATCCGAATAAAGCGGAAAGTAATATTCGAAAGCATGGTGTTACTTTTATAGAGGCTGAATCAGTTTTTAGTGATGAATGTGCTCGTGTGATATCTGACCCTGACAGCTCATATGGTGAAGAACGCTTCATCATTATGGGGTTGAGTGAGAAACATAACACTCTCGTTGTATGTCATTGCTATCGAGGTGATGACGAAAGGATTCGAATTATTTCAGCTCGGAAAGCAGAAAAACGAGAACGTAAACAATATGAGGAGTTTCGTTATGCGTGATCAATATGATTTTTCAAACTCAATGGCTAATCCATATGCGAAAAAAGTAAAGAAGCAGATCACTATTCGACTCGATGATGATGTGGTGACTTACTTTAAAGATTTATCTGAAAAGAATGGTATCCCATACCAAAACTTAATTAATCTTTACCTAAAAGATTGCGCATCAAAAAATAAAGAATTAACAATGGATTGGCAGTAAAATCTTACAGTAAAGGTCGCTCATATGTAGCGGCCTTTTTTATGCCTGGTTGATACGATTTAGCGCAGTTCACATAAATAGTTTAACTGTTAAATACCGCCCAATTTGAGGCGGGTTTTTTGTATGTGAGGTAGATTTAAAATAAATCTATTTCTAGGGGGGCTAAACTTAGATTGATTTTAAATTTAAGGTGTAAAGTAGCTTATCACTGCTTTTTTTGTATCTGGACCTTACCACGTATCAGCTCGCATCAGATGAACGAAATAATGTAAATTAATGATTGAGAGAAATTAATGAAAATATTAAAAAAATATTGGTTATCTGTTCTGTTTTTAACTTTTAGTTTGATATGTTTAATTTGTTTTAACCTAATTGGTTCTTATGTTAATCAAGATGGATTTCTTATTGAAGCTTTCGGATTTATTCCGTTGTTTTGGTTGTTTATATTTTGTGCTCTCCTTTCTTTTTTAGTCACTTTTTTTATAAGTATGAAAAATAGAATTCATAGGTGATTGAGATACAGCAAGATTATCAGGGTGCTTCGCACTATTAATCTGGTTATTTGGGTGAGATGTATTTCAAATAATACTACTTGTTATTTTTATTGTTTTTATCAATATCTTACTTGGTTGTTGTCTCAGAATCGAAAGCGTTGCACAAGATAATGTGGTAATAATTGTGTGGTGTTATTGCTATTAACTTTAGTGTTTTCATCCTCCACCCCTGAGCATAGTATTGATCTAATTCTTCTAAATAATGGATCGATGGTGAATGAAACTTTATACCGCGGAACAAGTTCGAGAAGGTGAAAAAGAGGCAGCAAAGCGCGCTAATATTTCACTTTATACTCTCATGCAACGTGCTGGTGAGTCCGTTTTCCAGTGCTTATCACAATACTATCCTAAATGTTGTTCAGTGATTGTCGTTACTGGTGGTGGAAATAATGGTGGTGATGGTTTTGAAGTTGCTCAGTTAGCGTTAAAGCATAAATTGCACGTTACTGTTTGGCATATTGGTGATCCTAAACGATTAAAGGGGGATGCTTTAATCGCTTATCAGCAGTGGATTAAGCTCGGTGGAAAGGTGGTTTTTGACTCTGTATTATTACCGTTATCGAATGTGATTATTGATGCTGTTCTGGGTACAGGATTGCAAGGAGAGCCAAGATCATCTGCACAATTGGCTATTCAATGGATGAATAAGCAAACAGCACCCACGATTTCAATTGATATTCCATCAGGGTTAATAGCGGATACTGGATCTTGTTATTCAGATGTCGTATTTGCAGAGCACACCATTAGTTTTATTGGTTTAAAACAAGGATTACTGACAGGGCAAGCACGTAATTATGTTGGTCAGCTACATTTTGATGATTTGGGTGTTGGAGCGTTATTTAAGGATATCGTAGATTCATCCATTGAAGTCTTAGACTCTAAAAAACAGGTGTTACCTGAACGATTAGCGGCTTCACATAAAGGTGAATATGGACGAGGGGTGTTGATCGGTGGAGATCAAGGCATGGGCGGCGCGATCTTATTGGCATCAGAGGCGTGTTTAAATATTGGTTGTGGCCTGACCTCGGTATTAACTCATCCTGATCATATTATGCCTAGTTTAAGTCGTACCCCTGAAATAATGGTTCAGGATTGGTTTGATCTTGCAAAATATCAACAGAGAATAGATTGGGGCACTGTTATTGCCATAGGTCCTGGGCTTGGACAATCGGAGTTTGCTCGGCAGAAATTTGATGAGCTAAGTGCTTTATCTTTACCTAAAGTGCTTGATGCCGATGCCTTAAATTTATTAGCAAAGTCTCCTAATTACGATCGCAATCGAATCTTAACCCCACATCCAGGTGAAGCCGCTCGATTATTAAATATTTCAATTTCAGAGATTGAGCAAAATCGTTATGGGGCTATTCGTCAGTTACAAAATAAATATGGCGGATGTGTGATTTTAAAAGGCGCAGGTACATTAGTATGCTTTGAGGATCGTATCTTGGTCTGTACTGCAGGCAATGCGGCGATGGCGACAAGTGGTATGGGGGATATTCTGACCGGTATATTAGTCGGCTTACTGGCACAAACTCAGGATATATTTTTATCGGCTTGTTTAGGTGTTTGGTTACATAGTGCTTGTGCTGATTATATTGTTATGGAAACAGGGAAAAATGTTCTAAAAGCCAGCGACTTAATTGATTATTTTCATGTGGTGATGAAATCATCTTCTCAATCGAGCAATATCTAAAAACTATAAAATATCGCGCATATGAAATAGAAACTGAAATATCGCAGTATTTTTATACGCAAAAGATATAATATTTAATCAAATATATTTTATTGTTTAATTTTTATGAAAAAACAACATGGTTTTACGCTAATTGAATTAGTGGTAGTTATTGTCATATTGGGCATATTAGCTGTTATCGCTGCGCCTAAGTTTATGAACTTACAAAATGATGCAAGAACGGCAACATTAAAAGGAATGAAAGGGATTTTAGAATCAACAGTGGATACGGTATACGCGAAAATGGCCGCCAATGGTATGGAGAGTGTATCTTATGTTGTTAACCGCAAAGATCCTCCTAAGGGCGCGATTTATAATTCATTATCTTTTATGGGATGTAAAGACGGTGTAGCTGTTTGCTCTTTTCAGTATGGTTATCCAAGTGCATTTGCACCGACATTAAACCTTTTAATTGATGGTGTTGGGAACAATTCCGGAATAATAAATGATGATTTCATTGCTGTTCAGGACAATGGTCTTTTAAAAATCACACTCGCAACGAATGCATATAAAAAAGGCGATAGAGTTTTTTTGAGAGAGAATAAGTGTTATGTGTCATATGAGATAAATGGTGAAGAGCGACCAATAATTAAATTCGTGGCCTGTTAGGTATTATTATCAATATATCACTCAAAAATGATATCAATAGGTCGCTGGTTTTAGCGACCTATTTGTGTGTAATCGTGAATATTATTGGCAGTGATAGCGAATCTCGACCCCAAGTCCAGGATGACAATCATAAAGTTTGATCTCGCCTTGGTGTAATTCTGTTACCGCTTTAACCAAGGTTAGTCCGATACCTAAGCCGCCATCATTACGTGATTTATTTATTCGATAAAGCCGCTCAAACACGCGATTTTTTTCTTGGTTATCAATTCCAGGGCCATTGTCTGCCATGGTGATCACGACACTATCGTTATTGGTGTAACACGATAGCTTTAGCTTACTTGCTTGAGGGCAATATCGTAATGAGTTTTCCACAAGATTTGCTAATTGTTGGATCAGTAATTCTCGATCTCCTTGAATAAAAATAGGTTCTACTTGAGCCGCAAGGGTTAATGACATGCCTGCATCTTCGGCGACATCGGTATAAATTTCAGTAATCGTTTGGACTATATCGATCATGTTAATTGTCTCAAATCGCTGACGTCTATTGCCTGAGTTTATTTGAGATATCCGCAGTAAGGCATCAAATATATTGGCTAAACGACTTGATTCATTGAGAGCCAGCTCTAACTGTTCAGAAAAATTAGCATCAAGATTCTCTTGGTGTGTCTCTGCCATCTCATTAAGTGTTAATAAATTATATTGTAAGCGAGTAATGGGGGTTTTTAATTCATGGGCAATATTGGTGGATATATCACTCATGGCTGCGACCACATTCTGTAAACGTGACAGCATTTCATCGACGGTTGATCCGATGCGAGTGAGATCATTACCTTGGCTCGACATCATGGTTCTTGCTGATAACTCACCATCAGCAGCGGCACGTAATACTTTTTCAATACGGTCGATTTTTGACTGATTGCGTCTGGTCATATAAATAACGATAGCAGAGCTAAACAGTACCACTAAAATACCCGATAAAATAAAGCCTGTTGCCAAGACGTCGATAATGTCATCTTCATCGATAGGCTCTTTGTTGATCTCTGTTGTTGTTCCAAGCATAAATGCTTCAACATTATGTTCAATCTTGTTGTTTACTTTATCAAGATGATAATCAACATAGGCAACAGTGAGACTGGACATCAAAAGTAAACTAATAACCGATACCATGATAAACATCAGCCCTTGTTGCATTGCTGAGCTTCGTAACCATGTTGGTATTGGTAATATTTGTTGAATTCGAACTATCAATGGATGCATTAGCTATCTTTTCCATATTTATGTTCTAATTTATAACCTGCGCCTCGAACGGTATGAATAAGCTGATCACCAAAGGGTTTTTCAAGCTTATTACGTAAACGGCTAATATGGGTTTCTACGACACTGGTTTGGGGATCAAAATAGATATCCCACACATGTTCTAATAGCATTGTTCGAGTAATGACTCGCCCTGGGTGACGAAGAAAGAGTTCAAGAATGCGAAATTCTTTTGGTTGCAAATTTAATACTTGCCCTTGGCGGATCGCTGTATGATCAAATAAATTAAGACTGAGATCGCCATAAACCAGCTCACTGGGTTTTGCTTCTGATAGTGTCGATGAACGACGTGATAACGCTGATATTCGTGCGAGTAATTCTGAAAAAGCGAAGGGTTTGGTTAAATAGTCATCCCCGCCAGCTTCTAAACCATCAACACGATCATCAATACCGCAAAGTGAGGTGAGAAAAATAATTGGCATTGAAATTTTGGATGCGCGAAGTGCTTTTACAAAAGATAAACCATCTAAACCCGGCAACATACGATCAACAATAGCGATATCAAACTGTTC
The DNA here is from genome assembly GCF_021236965.1 of Photobacterium carnosum. Classification (NCBI taxonomy): domain Bacteria; kingdom Pseudomonadati; phylum Pseudomonadota; class Gammaproteobacteria; order Vibrionales; family Vibrionaceae; genus Photobacterium; species Photobacterium carnosum. Next base: position 6,752 of record NZ_WMDN01000019.1, read on the forward strand.
TGACATGCATATCGCAAGTGCATATTTTCCGTTATCAATGCACTGTACATGATGACCTGCTTCTGTGAGTCCTTTTTCAATATAACGACTTAAGCTAACATCGTCTTCAACAAGTAATATTTTCATAATTACAGCCTTTATAGTGAAATAAATATTATTTAAGTGATTGTATTGGCGAATGAAGACTTTTTGTAGGTATTTAGTCTTTTTGGTTAATTGTAGCCAGCGTAATATTTTAGATAACGTTATAGGTTTTGTGTTTTTGTATCATTGAAAACAGGAATTTTTATGCTCAACTTATTTATTAATAACAAGTTAAGCATAATTTAAGTTAGGGGAAATTAATGTGGTTATGCTTATTTTACTTAAATAGCTGTGAGTTATGACTGATTTTTTTTAGTGATAATTTAACTAAAAATGGCATGATTCCAATCAGAGTAAAAGACAAAATTATAGGAGTAGACATAATATTATGTAATGAATTTAATGTGGATAATTGTAATCCAGCATTGACAAATATACCGATACTTAGCAAAGTTCCGATTTGACTGATGATATAAAAATTCTTTAATTTTATATCAGTTAATCCCATGATTATATTTATTAATACATCTGGGAATATTGGCATCAAACGTAATGATAATAAATAAAGATTAATATCTTTACCTACATGCTGATTAATTATTTTAAATTTCCGATCGAATTTATTTTTAAAATAATCAAATAGTAAATAGCGACTAATAATAAAGGATAAGGTAGAACCTAAAGAATAAGCAAATGACATAAATATAATGCCAAACCAAAACCCAAAAAAATATCCAGATAGTAAGCTGAATATTATATCTAGTGGGAGATATAATGCAGTTAAAATAATTACAAGTATATAAAAAACGATAGCGCTTATTATGAAGTGATGATTTACTGTATTATGAATTATTGCTTTGTACTCAACTATATTTTTTATTGTTAATGTGTCAAATTGATAGTAAGCATAAATTGGTAATAATAAAAACAATAACAGTATATTTTTTTTGGTTATCATCTTAAGTAGTTTGTTCATAATATTTTTTTGTAAATATATATTGTTGCTGGTGGTATATTTTTTATAACATGTATTTTTTTATTTAATACCATATTATGTTCTTTTAAAAAACTATTACTGATTGGAGATTTAAGTCCATAAGTAAATTGGATGAACTGGCCACCATTAATTAACAAACAAAAAGCATGACTTAAAATCACATTAGATATTTCATTATCAATAGATCTAAGTGGTAATCCAGAAATGACATCGGATACTTTAGTTTTATTTTTATCAATAATATTTGTCATATCTAATGCATTACAACGTAAATCTATATTTTTTATGTTTAATAGGTTTTCATGGAAATTTGTATTTTTTTCAAAAACATAAAATTTATGATCTTTAAATTTAAGTTTTATTAGCTTGGTGAAAACACCCGTACCTGCACCTAATTCAATTAAAGTATCACCATTTCCCACAATAGATTCCGTCATCATTTTTGATAATGAGTTACTACTTGGGGTTAAACTTCCAATTTCTTTTGGATTTTTAATATATTGTTTTATGAATAAAATAATATCAGTTATTCTGTTTTTACTTGGTGTGCTACATATATTATTTGCGTGGTTTTTATTTAACCTTGAACGCCAAGATATAAAAGCAATGGCTTTTTTACGTAACATTTAATCACCTTTAAATAGTAATTTTAATTTCACTATTTACAACTTTTGAAGTATTAATTTATATTAAACATCCTTTTATGATAAAAATTCAATAACAACAATATAATGTTTCAATTAACGTGCTACAAAATTAATTATTAACTAATATCATTTTGGTTACATTCGTTTTTATTTCATAAATAAATAAGCATTAAAGTTGTTTTTGTTGTTGATAGTATTGATTTTTTAAAGATAATATCTATCTAGACAGTGAGTCAAAAATCATTTACTCGCAGTCTAGATTTTTTAAATCGATAGCATCGATTAGCTAACCACACGAACATGATTCACATCAATTGCGGTATGGTTAAACTCTTTATCAATTTCGCCTTGGATCGTGATCTTGGTTTGTGGGGTAACCTGTGCACCAAACCATTTATTATGATCAATCTCTACTGTAATAGAGCCAGTACCATCGGTGAATTGATAATGTTCGTCACCTAATGAATTTGTAATATTTCCAGTTAATGTTACTGGGGTATCGTCACTGAACATACTCGAATCAAGAACGGCTTTTACTGTTTTTAAGCCAACACTTGGTCCACTAAAACCTTGTTGTTGGGTCGCTATATTATTGATTGGTTGTGTTGTTGGTGCTGTCGTTGCCGCAAACACAGAGGTTGATAACAGTACAGCAGGAAGAAGTAGCATAGCAAAGCGTTTATTAGACATAGACATTGTAAAATTCTCAGTTGTGTTTTGATGTGGGAATAATACCTAACGATCTATACACCGACCTTGCCTGAACATTACATTTTTGTAAGCTTTATTAATGACCCATATAAACAGTAAATAATGACATGGTTTTGATAACAAAAAGGCCACTGGTGTGTCAGCGGCCTTTTGGGGGTAATGTTATTTTATATTGCGTTTATAAAACTACAACGTTAATGGCTTGCAGACCTTTTTGGCCGTGCTCAACATCAAATGATACTTTTTTGCCTTCTGGCAGTTTGGTAAGGGTTTTATCTGCAATGCCGCTACTGTGCACAAAAACATCTGCATTACCTGTATCTTGAGTTAGAAAGCCAAAGCCTTTTTCTTCGCTAAACCACTTCACTAAACCCGTTGCTTTATGCGACATGTATAACCCTTAATCTTAAAAAGATGAAAATTTTCAATGGAAAAATGTGATTGTTGATAAGCGTAAGCTATTAAATGCGACGATGAAGCTAAGGGAAACACAGAGGATTACAACACTAACGAAGATATTCTAAGGGTTTTACTTTTACTTGATGTTTCATTAATAACGCAGAGCAACAGAGGGCGACGATTATTTATTTAAAATGCAGGGTTGTAAAGGGGTATATGTGGATACGTCTAGCGGGAGGTGTGATTTACGATGTTGTCTATAAGTTTAGGTGATGCTTTTTAATGATGTGTATTATAACTCATTTCAGCTTTATATAGTCGGTAAAAACAGACCATTTATATCTATAAATAAAAACGTGGAATCAAAGCTTATAAGTAGCTTATATTGATGTTATTTATGACTATTAATACCAATGATTTGGCATTAATAGTGAATTGTATCGCTTAACTATTCACCTTTTAATTTTTAACAATGTAAGTTTATGTGATTATATGTTTGATTATGTACATATTTAACTAAATGCAGTGAGAGTTGTCACAATTATGGTGATTCTCAAACTTGGTTGGTATACACTAACGCCGCTTAGGTTTTTTGTAGCACGGATATGACACTAAAAGTCGCAATAAATGGATTCGGCCGCATCGGTCGCAGTGTGCTCCGCGCATTGTACGAGAGCGGTAAGCATCACCAGATTAACGTCGTAGCCATCAATGAATTGGCTGAGCCAGAAGCAATGGCTCATCTACTTCAGTATGATTCAAGCCATGGACGTTTTGGTAAGCCTGTCAGTTATGACCAGGAGCATCTTTTTATTGCCCATGAAAATGGTCACCGCGATCAAATTCACCTGCTTCATCAACCGGTTCTTAAACTGTTACCTTGGCATGATTTGGACGTCGACATTGTCCTTGATTGCACCGGTAAGTTTGGTTCTCGTGCTGATGGTTTAGCCCACATACATGCTGGTGCTAACAAAGTGTTATTTTCCCATCCTGCTGCCAAAGATATTGATTTTACTGTGATATATGGCGTTAACCATCAACAGTTAACCCCGCAACACACGATTGTTTCTAATGGCTCTTGTACGACGAATTGCATCGTGCCAATCATTCAAGTATTGGATGATTGTTTCGGTATTGAAACGGGCGCTATAACCTCAATTCACTCTGCAATGAATGATCAGCAAGTTATTGATGCTTATCATCCTGATTTACGCCGAACGCGTGCTGCTAGCCAATCCATTATTCCAGTAGATACCAAACTACATTTAGGTATCGGTCGTATTTTTCCGAAGTTTTCTGACAAATTTGAAGCTATTTCTGTGAGGGTGCCCACAATAAATGTCACCGCCATGGATTTAACGGTTACTGTTACAACAAACGTGAAAGTTAATGACGTAAATCAAGCATTATTGAATGCGTCTCGTTGTACATTACAGGGTATAGTGACTTATACCGAAGCACCTTTGGTATCGATAGACTTCAATCACGATCCTCATAGCGCGATTGTTGATGGCACCCAAACCCGAGTGAGTGGTCAGCATTTAATAAAAATGTTGGTGTGGTGTGATAATGAATGGGGATTTGCAAATCGCATGTTAGATACTGCGTTAGCAATGGCGGCAACAGATAACTCTGCTGCGACGCTGCAAAAATAAGTAGTAAGAATTATTGGGTTTGGCAGTGACGCCGGGCCGTGAAATTTATGAACTTTTATTTTAAATAATGTTGAGAGGGCAAAAAATGTCTGTAATCAAGATGACTGATCTGGATCTAGCTGGTAAGCGTGTATTTATTCGTGCTGACCTAAATGTGCCAGTAAAAGACGGTAAAGTAACTTCAGATGCACGTATCCTAGCATCTCTACCTACTATTCAACGCTGCTTAGAAGCTGGCGCTAAAGTAATGGTTACTTCTCACCTAGGTCGTCCAACGGAAGGCGAATACGCAGAAGAATTCTCTCTACAGCCTGTAGTTAACTACTTAAACGACGCACTAGATTGTGACGTTAAATTAGCAAAAGATTACCTTGATGGTCTTGAGCTAAACACAGGCGAGCTTGTTGTTCTTGAAAACGTACGTTTTAACAAGGGCGAGAAGAAGAACGAAGACGAACTATCTAAAAAATACGCTGCACTTTGTGACGTATTCGTAATGGATGCATTCGGTACGGCTCACCGTGCACAAGCATCTACTTACGGTGTTGGTATGTTTGCACCTGTAGCATGTGCAGGTCCACTGCTAGCTGGCGAACTAGAAGCGCTAGGTAAAGCAATGGATAACCCAGCACGTCCAATGGTTGCTATCGTTGGTGGTTCTAAAGTATCAACTAAACTAACCGTTCTTGAGTCACTAGCTAAAATTGCTGACCAAATCGTTGTTGGTGGTGGTATTGCTAACACATTCATTGCTGCTGAAGGCAACAATGTAGGTAAATCACTTTACGAAGCTGATCTTATCCCAACAGCAAAAGCACTGATGGCAAACACTGCTATTCCAGTAGCAACTGATGTTGTATGTGCAAAAGAGTTCTCTGATACTGCTGTTGCAACTATCAAAGCATCAACAGATATCGCAGATGACGACATGGTTCTTGACCTTGGTCCTGATTCAGCTCAAGCACTTGCAGATATCATCATGAACGCAAAAACTATTCTTTGGAATGGTCCTGTTGGCGTGTTTGAGATTGAGCAATTCGGTAAAGGTACTGAAGTTGTAGCTAACGCTATCGCAGCATCTGCAGGTTTCTCTGTTGCCGGCGGCGGTGACACACTAGCAGCTATCGACAAATACGGTATCAAAGACAAAGTATCTTACATCTCAACTGGTGGCGGTGCTTTCCTTGAGTTCGTTGAAGGCAAAAAATTGCCTGCTGTTGAAATGTTAGAAGCTCGCTCTAAAGCATAATTTATTTGGCGTGGAAACTGGATATATTTATCATAATAGTGATAGTTTCCGCGTTTAAATGTTTGTGATAGCGCTTATGTTTCCGTAAAATAGCCGCTTATCGCAAACGTTTGCACAAGAATTTTTCCACAGACAACAAAGTAAATATAGGACTATTGTTATGTCTAAGATCTTCGATTTTGTAAAACCTGGTGTTATTTCTGGCGACGACGTACAGAAAGTATTCGCTGTAGCAAAAGAAAACAAATTTGCTCTACCTGCTGTTAACTGTATCGGTACTGATTCAGTAAACGCTGTTCTTGAAGCTGCTGCTAAAGTTAAAGCACCAGTTATTGTTCAGTTCTCTAACGGTGGCGCACAATTCTTCGGCGGTAAAGGCCTTAAACTTGAAGGTCAAGGCCCTCAAATTCTTGGTGCTATCGCTGGTGCTAAATACGTTCACGCGGTTGCTGAGTCTTACGGCGTTCCTGTAATTCTTCACACTGACCACGCAGCTAAGAAACTTCTTCCTTGGATCGACGGTCTACTAGATGCTGGTGAAGAGTTCTTCGCTCAAACTGGTAAGCCTCTATTCTCTTCTCACATGCTTGACCTTTCTGAAGAGCCTCTAGAAGAAAACATCGAAATCTCAGCTAAATACCTTGCGCGTATGGCTAAGATGAACATGACACTAGAAATCGAATTAGGTTGTACTGGTGGCGAAGAAGACGGCGTTGATAACTCTCACATGGACGCATCTGACCTATACACTTCACCTGAAGATGTTGCATACGCATATGAGAAACTAAACGCAGTTAGCCCACGTTTCACTATCGCTGCATCTTTCGGTAACGTACACGGTGTTTACCAAGCGGGTAACGTTGTACTTACTCCAACTATCCTACGTGATTCTCAAACATACGTTTCAGAGAAGTTTGGTCTACCGACTAACACTCTAAACTTCGTATTCCACGGTGGTTCAGGTTCTTCTGAAGCTGAAATCCAAGAGTCAATCGGTTACGGTGTTGTTAAAATGAACATCGATACTGATACACAGTGGGCTTCATGGGATGGTATCCGTCGTTACGAAGCTGCTAACCACGATTACCTACAAGGTCAAATCGGCAACCCAACAGGTGAGTCAGCGCCAAACAAAAAATACTACGATCCACGCGTATGGTTACGTGCAGGTCAAGTATCTATGGTTGAGCGTCTAGAGAAAGCATTCTCTGACCTAAACGCAATCGACGTTCTATAATTTCGATTTCGTCACTAGATAAAATGTGAAAAGCCCACTTCGGTGGGCTTTTTTTTGTCTTTTATAAACAGTTAGCGGCTTATTCTCTTTTTTATATTAATCTTTATAAGTTGATGACTTAATTTAAGTCCTCTTTCATCGTTCCTTATCATGAGGTTACTAACGAGATAGGGAATGTATACTTTTTAATATGGCCCATTAATTAATGGTATTGGTATTAGTTCGCCCTGATTTATATTTTTTTATGATTGTTCGATTTTTTTTACTAGCCATTTAGCTAATAAAAGATTAATAATGCACTGTTTCTTTGATGTTAGAGTTATCAATGCTGATTCTTATATTAATTATAATATTGTCAGTTATTGTGATCTAATTTCAAATATGTTGCATAGGTGTTATTTTTTCCATTTTTGGTATGATCTGCGCATTAAGCAACATTTTATTATTATTATATTTTGAGAGAGATACCTTCATGACAGAAAGCGTTGCCGATAAGGTTGTTGAACATATATCCGATAATTCGTTAACGAATGGTGTATTGCACGCAGGGAATTGGATCACTAAAAACCAAGATCTATTGGTTCAATATGCAGTAAATATCGTTTCAGCATTACTGATCTTATTTATTGGTAATATCATTGTTAAAATGATCGCTGGTACGATTGCGAAAGTTTTACGCAAAAAAGACATGGATAATGCCGTTGTTGAATTTGTTCATGGCTTAGTACGTTATGTATTATTTGTTATTGTTCTAATTGCAGCATTAAGTCGTATTGGTGTTCAAACTGCATCAGTGGTTGCGGTTATTGGTGCCGCAGGTCTTGCTATTGGTCTTGCACTTCAAGGGTCATTATCAAACTTTGCAGCAGGTGTGTTGATTGTTAGTTTCCGCCCATTCAAATCTGGCGACTATGTTGAAGTAGCTGGTGTTGCTGGTGCAGTTGAATCTATTCAGATCTTCTCTACTGAATTACGTACGCCTGATAATAAAACGGTTATCGTACCAAACGCACATATTATTGGTAACCCAATTACTAACTATTCTCGTAATGATACCCGTCGTATCGATTTAGTGATTGGTGTTTCTTACAATGCTGATTTACAGAAAACTAAAGAAGTATTGCACCGTGTAGTAACCGCTGACGCTCGCGTACTTCAAGATCCTGAACCAACTATTGGTGTGGTTGCGCTTGCTGATTCTTCTGTTAACTTTGTGGTACGTCCATGGGTTAATACGCCTGATTACTGGGCTGTATATTTCGATCTTAACCAAGCGATCAAAGAAGAGCTTGATAAAGAAGGTATCGAAATTCCATTCCCACAGATGGATGTTCATGTAAATAAAGCTGCTGCTTAATTCGCTCAATCTTTAATTGTATGACACTAAAAAAGAAGCCTACGGGCTTCTTTTTTTTATTTGAAAGACAGCTAATGGCCGCAGTAATCATATTTATAACACGCTACTGTTACTGAATGGTTACTGAAGTGCCGCTAAAAAACAGTGTTCATTATAATAAAGGTTTGTTAGCATAGAGCCATAATTTACCGATAAACAACTCTGTATTTATTGATATGGTTATTGATGTTTATATAAATAAATACCCTCTGTTGTGCGTTTAATAAAAAGGATGAATAATGAAAAAACAATGTTTAGCGATGATAGTACTTGGCGCTAGTGCGTTTGTTTCAACTGCTGCAATGGCGGCAGATATTCCATTTCCTCACTTAGAAACAACCGGTCGTGGCGAAGTTGTCGTACAGCCTGATATGGCAGTATTTTCCGTCAATGTGGTCGAAACTAAAAAGACTGCCGTTGATGCTAAGAAAGCAACCGATCAAGCGGTTACAAAGTTTATTGAACGTTTACAAACAGCTGGTGTTGATAAAAAAGACATTAATAGCGCTAATATTTCATTGTCAGCACAGTACGCTTATCCTAAAGATAAAAACCCCGTGTTGTCAGGCTTTAAAGCCAGCCGTAATGTTGTTGTCACGGTACATAAACTAACGATGCTAAATACGTATTTAGATGACGCATTGGGTGATGGTATTAATCAAATTAATAATATTGATTTAAAGGTCTCAGATACTGAAAAGTACCAACAGCAAGCGCGTCAAAAAGCGATTGAAAATGCCAAGCAAGTAGCAGCATCATTAGCGCAAGGATTTGGTAATAAGATCGATGGCGTATGGCAGATTGATTACAATACCAATAGCCAACCGATGCCATACCGTCGTAGTAATGATGCAGTGATGTATAGCAGCATGAGCAAAGGGTCTGTTGATCAAAGCTATACTGATAACAGCATTATTATTAAAGACAGCGTGAATGTGATTTTTAAATTAGCTGAAAAATAATCTAAATATAAAAATAATACCGATATAGATTCAATGGTTATAAAAAAGGAGAGCATGATGCTCTCCTTTGTCGTTGTTAAACGGTTAACAATTAGTGCAGGATACGCGCACGAATCGTACCATCAATGGATTTCAGTTGTTGTAGTGCTTCTTTTGAACGCTCAGTTTCAACATCAATGACGACATAACCGACTTCTGCACCCGTTTGTAAGAATTGGGCGGCGATGTTAATCCCTTCCGATGCAAAAATTGTGGTGATTTGATTTAATACGCCTGGACGGTTGTAGTGAATATGCAGTAATCGAGAACAACCACGATGATGTTCTGGCAGTGACACTTCAGGAAAACCTACCGCTGATAAGGTTGAGCCATTGTCAGAGTATTTTACTAATTTTCCTGCAACTTCAACGCCGATATTTTGTTGTGCTTCGTGAGTTGAACCGCCAATGTGTGGGGTCAACAATACATTATCAAACTGCATCAATGGTGATTTAAAGGGATTGTTATTGGTTTGTGGTTCAATAGGGAATACATCAATTGCAGCACCTGCAATATGCTTACTTTCTAATGCACTACATAACGCATCAATATCAACGACTGTTCCACGAGCGGCATTAATAAAAATAGCGCCAGGCTTCATATGTGCAAATTCTTCGACGCCCATGAGATTAGCCGTACCTTGTGTTTCTGGTACATGTAAGCTCACTACGTCGGCTTTATTGAGTAATTTAGATAAAGAACTCACTTGAGTGGCATTACCTAGCGATAGCTTGCTTTCAATATCATAAAAACAAACTCGCATTCCAAGGTTCTCAGCTAAAATACCTAATTGAGTACCAATATGCCCATAACCAATAATACCGAGTGTTTTCCCGCGAGCTTCAAATGAATGATCAGCTGATTTGAACCATTCGCCACGATGCGCTTTGGCATTTTTTTCAGGGATACCACGTAATAATAATAGAATTTCACCCAGAACAAGCTCAGCAACACTACGAGTATTTGAAAAAGGGGCATTGAAAACAGGGATGCCACGTATCATTGCTTCTTTGATATCAACTTGGTTAGTACCAATGCAAAAACAACCAACTGCGGTTAGTTTTTTAGCGGCGGCAAAGACTTCTGGTGTTAATTGAGTGCGCGAGCGAATACCAATAAAGTGAACATCTTTGACTGCTTCTAATAGTTGTTCGCCATCGAGAGAGCCTTTGTGATATTCAATATTGCTATAGCCAGCTTGCTGCAAGACTTCTATTGTTGAAGGATGGAGACCTTCAAGGAGGAGGATTTTTATCTTTTCTTTATTGAGTGATACGGTTGCCATAAGTTCTTATCCTTAAAAACGTGGCGACTGATAATGACAATCTTGCCTTAGTTTGGCTGCAGTAAATATTGTCTTTCAGTAGCTAAATAGTTAAATTTTTGATGCTGTTCGTTTAATAAAGTATCAAAAATTAACCATTATGGGTAAGAATATTACAGAAAAGCCAATAAAAAACGGCAGCTAATGATTTGTGAGCGATCAATAGCTGCCGTTTTGTAATCAAATAACGAACTAATCATTATTTTTCGATGATTTTAGTACCTTCAGGTGAGCCGACAAGTAATACATCTGCGCCACGATGAGCAAATAGGCCGACAGTGACTACGCCAGGTAGGGCGTTAATACTGTCTTCCATTGCTTTAGGATCTGTGATCGCCATATTATAAACGTCAATAATGATATTGCCGTTATCCGTAATAACACCTTCACGGTAGACTGGATCACCACCAAGTTTTACAAGTTCACGCCCAATAAACGATCGTGCCATTGGAATGACTTCTACTGGTAATGGGAACTGACCTAAGACATCAACTTGTTTGGTGTTATCAACAATACAGATAAATTTTTCTGCAATTGCTGCGACAATTTTTTCACGAGTTAATGCCGCACCGCCGCCTTTGATCATATCAAACTGAGCATTAACTTCGTCTGCACCATCAACATAAATATCAAGGCTAGCAACCTCGTTAGCATCAAAAACCGTAATGCCAATTTGCTCTAGACGTTCAGTTGAAGCAACAGAGCTTGATACTGCACCTTTGATCTCTTCTTTACGGGTTGCCAAGGCATCGATGAAGTGATTAACGGTTGAACCAGTACCGACACCAACAATACTGTCTTTCGTTACGTACTCAAGTGCTGCCCATCCCGCTGCTTTTTTCATTTCATCTTGTGTCATGCTGCTATCCTCGTAATGACCTCAATTATGCGAAAGGTGATTATAACGAACCGAAGTGATTTCGTCAGTTGGATTCTATGGTTAAAGTGTGCAAATTTAAAACTAAAAATATAACTTTTTGAATAACATACAATTACATTCGGTTTTTTTTAATACAAAGCCAAACGTTTGCGTAAAAGGGGCTATGCTTCGATAAATTGATGGTTAGGGGTGATGACTAGGGGTAAGGGTACATCCCATTTTTCATTGGGTAGTTGTGAAAGATATTGGCAATCATGGCCGATACCGATTGGATAAGGCCCTTGGCGGTGTTGATGCCATTGACTCAGGGTTCGATCATAATAACCACCGCCCATACCAAGCCGTTGACCTGTACCATCAAAGGCGACTAATGGCGTACAAATGATATCAAGCTCTGCGATAGGTTTCACTCGACGGACATCTAATTTTGGCTCCCTAATATGGTAGCGGTTAGTGGTCATTGGGGTTGTTGCGTCGTAGTGCAGAAACAATAAATGCCCTTTACTAAAAGGATGCAATACGGGTAAGTAAACTGATTTTCCTTGGAGCCATAACCATTCGATGAACGGTTGTGGATCAATTTCACCGTCATTGGCGAGATAAATAGCAATATGTTGGCTATGTTGAATCAGAGGTAAGGCTTGTAAACGTAGGGATAATTGTTGAGCTGCGTGTTGTTGTTGCTGAGGTGATAGTTGTTGTCTAGCATAACGAACTTGTTGTCGTAATTGCTGGCGTAAAAGTTGTGAGCTAGAAGTAGGAGGCGTTATCACTTGAGTATCCAATCCATGAACCGTGGGTGTTGAGGGATTGTAAGAGGGTAATACGCACAAATAAAGTAAAATACATGAGAGGGATGCCCCAAGGTGCCGTTGCGAAATAAGGCCCTTGAACCAGATGTTCAAGGTGGACTGGCAACATTAGCCGCAGGCTTCTCAGTCAAGCTGAGCATGCACAATAGCTAATAAAAAAGCCAATCCTGGGTATTTGCTTATCGGCTCGGGGACATTCATTCACTGACGTACACCCCAGGGTCAATTCATTATCAACGCTTTGGCTGATTTTGCAATACTTTATCCAAGTTTTCTTCTAGAGAATTGATTTTATTGGATATTAATTCAGCATTGCGATTATGTTCTTGTCGCTCTAAATGCAACTCGTTACTGATGTTGAGAGCAGTAAAGATTAATAATTGTTCTACGGATACGTTACTACGCGCAGACATATCTTTCAAGCGTTGGTCAAAATCTGCCGCCGCGGCACGTAATGCGTCTTCTTGACCTGTTGGGCAATTAACTTTTAATTTTCGGCCCAATACTTGAATTTCTACAGCCTGAGTACTCATAAACCTTCGATTTGCTCCGTGCCAGAATGGGTATTCATTCCGCTTGCGACTAAAGTCAATATAGGAAAACCCTGCCTAAGATGCAAGCGACTATGTCTCGGTTTCGGTTCAATATCTTCTGACTAAACAGATATTAATCAGACTCTCTAAATAGTTGATTAAGGATTGAACGTTATCACCAGTGTTATCATTTGCCGAATTAAACTTAAATGTTAGCATAACACAGTGCCGTCATTCGCTCATTGCTATTTATTATACTAACTAAGCCATAAGTGTGATTATTGTTTGGTACAATTTCAGTAAGTGTAACGTTAATTACTGGCATCATTGTTAAGTAATCGACATAAAAAATTATTTTAAATCGCGCAATCAAAAAGGTGATAAGCCATGAGTGAAATAACCCTACCAACATACCAAGCTGTTGAAGCTGACTTAAAAGAACAAGGCTTAGCTGCTATGCCCGCTGAATTACATGGTTTACTCAGTGGCATGATTTGTGGTGGTTTAGCTGTGGATGATGAAAGTTGGGCTGGTCCTGTTTGTGATTATGCCAATCAAGGCGAGCCAATGACTGATGGTGCCAAAATGATGGTGCGCACTTTATTTACCACTACAGCTGATGAGTTAATTGGCGGTGGATTTGAGTTTTCATTATTGATGCCAGATGATGATGAACCATTAGCTGATCGTGCTGATGCTTTAACTGAGTGGGTAAGCAGTTTTATTTCAGGTTTAGGACTAATGGATTTACAAAAAAATCAATTGTCTGAGGAAATAACCGAAGTATTGGCTGATTTGCAAGAGATCTCACAACTGGGTATTGATGAAGATGATGATCTTGAAGATCAAGCAGCATTATTTGAACAAGTGGTTGAACATGTACGTATGTGTGTATTGAGTTGTCATTCTGAATTAGGTCAACGTCTTATAAATGATGATGCTGACGAGAAGCCAACCGTTCATTAAGAGTTTCGATGACGAAAGGGACAAAATGTGAAGCAATATGATGTGGTTATTGCGGGTGGCGCAATGGTGGGTGGGTGTTTAGCGATTGCACTTGATGAATTAACCCAGCATCAATTACATATCGCGGTCGTTGAAGCGGTGGCAGCGGATCAGCATGGGCATCCTGGTTATGATGCCCGCAGTATTGCTGTCTCTCATGGTTCGAGCCGTTTATTAGACTCAATTCAGCTGTGGCCGGCATTAGCAAGTGTTGCTACGGCGATTAAGCATATTCATGTGTCTGATCGTGGTCATGCAGGGATGGTTGAGTTGTCTGCTCAACAGCGGGCAGTTGATGCGTTAGGTTATGTGATTGAATTAGCTGAAGCGGGTAAGATTTTTAACCACCAGTTAGCGACTCGCCCACAAATTGATCTGTTTTGTCCCGCTAAAGTCGAACATATTGAACGTACGCAATCAGAAGCATTAGTGCGTTTAAATACCGGTAAACGGTTACGCACCAAATTAGTGGTTGCTGCTGATGGTGCGACCTCACATTGTTGCGAATTATTGCATATCGGTCGTGATGAACATGATTTTGAGCAAGTGGCGGTTATTGCCAATGTCACGACGGCTGAGCCACATCAAGGCCAAGCTTTTGAACGGTTTACTGAGCATGGGCCAGTGGCATTATTACCGATGTCTCAAGGACGCAGTTCATTGGTATGGTGTGTTGAACCCCATCAGCAAGCGCGGATCATGGCATTAACCGAGTCACAATTTTTAGCTGAATTGCAAACTGTGTTTGGCTGGCGATTAGGGGCTCTCACCGTGGCAGGTGAGCGTCATTGTTATCCATTAATATTACGTCAAGCGCAGCGGTTAGTATCACATCGTACTGCTGTTATTGGTAATGCAGCCCAAACGCTTCATCCGATTGCTGGACAAGGATTTAACCTTGGTTTACGCGATGTCATGACTTTGGCGGAAGAAATTACGGCAGGGGTTCAACGTGGCGCTGATATTGGTTTACCGACGGTATTAGGCCGTTATCGTGAACGACGTTTACCTGATCGACAAGCAACTATTGCGATGACGGCTGGCTTGGTTAATTTGTTTGCTAATGATAATCCTGCGCTCATTGTTGGGCGTAATCTGGGCTTGATGACAATGAGCCTTTCTAACACTTTTCAAGCACCGCTATTACGCCGTGCGATGGGACAGGTAAAACGATAGCTATGATGCAAAATGTTGATGTCGCCATTATCGGTGGTGGAATGGTGGGCTTAACGCTGGCAGCAGCGTTAGCCGATACTGAATTACGCGTGGCGGTGATTGAAGGTCAATTACCTGAGCCTGAATTAGCAGCATTACCAGATATTAGAGTGTCGGCTTTAAGTCGTGCTAGTGAGCGTATTTTACGTGGTGTTGGCGCTTGGGATGGCATTTGCGATCGTCGCATGAGTCCTTACTGCAAAATGGAAGTGTGGGAGCAAGACAGTTTTGCTCATATTGAGTTTGATGCTGAACGATTAGCACAACCTGATTTAGGTCATATTGTTGAGAATCGAGTGATTCAATTAGCGTTGCTTGATCAGGTCTGTAAGCAACACAATGTGACCTTATTTGCGCCTGATAAATGCCAAAATATTGCCTTTGGTGAAACTGAAGCATGGATCACATTGGAGTCGGGTAAAAATTTAACCGCTAAATTGGTCGTCGGTGCTGATGGTGCTAATTCATGGTTACGTCAGCATGTAGATATTCCACTGACACATTGGGATTATGGTCATAGTGCGCTGGTGGCTAATATCCGTTGTGATGAGCCGCACTTGCAAATAGCACGTCAAATTTTCCGTCCTGATGGTCCGTTGGCCTTTTTGCCATTAGCGGAAAAAGATTTATGTTCGATTGTGTGGTCATTACCGCCTGAGCAAGCATTGCAGCTTTGTGACATCAGTGATGAAGAGTTTAATCAACATCTCACTACGGCTTTTGATCACCGTTTAGGGTTATGCCGTGTGGAAGGTAATCGCCAAGCATTTCCACTAAAAATGCGTTATGCCCAAGATTTTGTCCGTGAACGGGTGGCTTTAGTCGGCGATGCCGCTCACACCATTCATCCGCTAGCAGGGCAAGGGGTTAACTTAGGTTTATTAGATGCCGCGGCCTTAGCGCAAGAGATTATTAGTTTATGGCAAGCGGAAAAAGACATTGGTAAGCAAGTTAATTTACGTCATTACGAACGCTGGCGTAAAACAGAAGCGGCTAAAATGATAACAGCGATGCAAGGCTTTAAATCGTTATTTGATGGGTCACATCCAGCGAAGAAATTGGTCCGTGATTTGGGCATGTTATTCGCCAATACTGCGCCTGGTGTTAAAGATGAATTTATGCGTCGAGCATTAGGTTTAAGTGGTGAATTACCTGAATTGGCACGTTATAAGTAGTCTTTGATTTTTTGCATGTTCGGATCATAGTGTATTAGACCGTAATGATTTTTTTGTTACGGTTTTTTTGTTTTCAGACTGAGCAAAGCATCTTTTTTAACCTACAGTAAATAGAGTATTAATTACCCACTAATTGTGAACTTAAAAAGGACGTGAGAATGAGCGATGTGCCCTCAGAATTAAAATTTACCCATACTCATGAATGGTTGCGTGATGAAGGGGATGGGATCTATACCGTAGGTATTAGTGATCATGCTCAAGCATTATTAGGCGATATGGTTTTTATTGATCTTCCCGATAGTGGCGATGCTGTTGATGGTGGTGAAGAATGTGCCATTATTGAATCAGTAAAATCGGCATCTGATATTTATGCGCCTTGTACGGGCACTATTATAGCCATTAATGACGATCTCGATGCTGCGCCTGAATTAGTCAATAATGATCCTTATGGCGATGGGTGGTTATTTCAAATTCGTATCGATGTTGAAGCTGATATTGATGAGCTACTTGGTGCGGAAGATTATTTGGCGATTATTGCTGATGATGAATAATATCAAAGCCCACATGCAGAAGTGGGCTTTATTATCTTTGTTTAGCTGATATTTAGTATCGACTTAATAAACTTCACGTAGACGTTTGATTTCTAAGTTAACCTCGTTAACCGTATCATAATGATGTTGTTGAGCTTTTAATGGCACCAACAATATTCCTTCCTCAAAATGATAGCCGCCACGGCCATCAATATAAATTCTTCCTTTAAATATACGACTAACATGCTTGGCGATTAGTTTAGGCAAGTAGCGTTTGAACATCCGCATAATACAGTATAACTCCGACCATCCTGGCGATTAACGGGATTAAGTATACGCTAAATCGCATGACACTTCTGTGACATTATTAGCACAAATTAAACGATAAATTTCATTTGTCGGCAGATTAAATAAGTTTAAATTCAGTATTCAGAATAATATTTTGATAATGGTATTTATTTTGTGTTTATAAATATTATGATCACTTTCTAAAAGGTATTTTTTTTACGATGATAGCAACCTGTTTGAAGATGTTTGCGTTAAGTTAGTCGGTTATGATTATTTTTTGTTCCCTTGGTGTTATTTATAAGCAACAAAGTTAATAATAAATTGAATACTATTTCGATATTTTATGCTGATTTTTTAATGTGATAACGATTCATTACTGAATGTATTTATTAAATTTATTGTTTAGATCAGTATTTATGATTCTAGATCAATACCGAGTTATTGGCATACGCCAATAATGAAACTTGATTGAGAGAGGTTATTATCATCATGGCAAGACCTAAAATTGTAAGAAAGATCAGTTGTCGTCCAGCTTATAGCTGTTTTAAACCTAATGGTGTACCGATGACGCAATTACCTCGACTTGTGTTAGCAAGTGACGAGCTAGAGGCGCTAAGATTGGTCGATATGTTAGGCTTGCAACAACTTGAAGCTGCGCAACAATTAGGTGTTTCTCGGCAAACTTTGGGCAATATTGTTGCACGAGGACGGCACAAGGTTGCGCAGGCATTAGTGATGGGAATGGCATTAGAATTAGTAACAGATAATACTAATAATACAGAGGATTAATATATGTTAATTGCGATTGCGTTAACGCCAAGAGATCAAATTGCAGGCCATTTTGGTAAAGCGGCTACGTTTGCTATTTATGATCAACAAGGTCAATTGATCGATCGAATTCAAAACAGTGGTAGTCGAGAGTTAGGCTGTAAACATAAAAAAATATTACAACGACAATTAGCCGCTATGAACGTGACTGAAATTGTATTAGGTAATATTGGTACGCGATCTTTAGCACGTTTATTACAAGCTGGATTTAGTGTTAGTCGTGTACCGTTAAGAACATCATTGGTGGCTTTTTTAGCGGGGGGGATTAACAAAGAAGCGTTAGTGACAGCTGAGCAAGGTCGAGCATGTAAGCGTGAAAAAGGTGCGTGTGGTTGCGGTTGTGGGACGAAGAAATCAACACCAACTGCTGTAAAAGTGGGTATGTTAGCTCCGATGATTAAGGGTCTTGGTAAGATTGGCGGCTTAAAATTATGACCACATTTTTATTAACGTTGGGTATTTTTTTAATCGTGATTTTAGCGATGGCGATTGGATGGTTTGTAAAACGTCAAACAATCAGTGGTAGCTGTGGCGGGTTGGCTAATGTTGGCGTAGATAAAGAGTGTAATTGCGATGAACCTTGCGATGAACACAAACTTTATCAGATTCAAGAGCCGAATAGTCGCGCGCAGTAATTGCATTGGTATAGAAACAACAGCCATTGGCAGAGTAAACAGCTCTGCCGCTCTCTGCTTTATTTATTGGCTTAATTGACCCGCTCGAAGTTGTTCCACTTGGGTTATTACTGTTTTTGCAACGACTTGGCGTAACCATTGGTTGCGAGGATGGTTGCTGTTGCGATGGAGCCATAATAATCGAATATCAAAATCCGCAATGGCAACAGGAGGCGGACATTGGGTTAATTGGTCGTTGAAAATATCCAGTTGCGCCATTAATCGTGATACCACACAAATCAAATCGCGTCCGCTTAATAAGTGTCGAATAGTGAGGAAGTTATGCGATCCCACCGCGACTTGACGCTCAAATCCTTGTCGTTGTAATTGGTCATCAACCTGAGTCGTTAATTTTCCATCTGGGCTAACCAGTGCATGTGGGTGATGGCGATATTGATCTAGCGTAACGTTATTATTAAGCCCTGTTGCACGTCGATCATAAAGACAAACATGATCTTCGGTATAGAGGTATTGATGCTCAATGTCTTTGCCCATATCGGTCATTGATCCAATCACTACATCAATACGATGTTGATTAAAATCAGAGTGATAACTGTGACGATCAACATTAAAAAAGCTCAGTTGACATTGCGGGGCTTGATGATGAATTGCATCATACAGTGCGGGGGCAAATAACAACTCGGCATAATCGGTTAGGCCTATTTTAAAGGTGCCACAAAAATCAGCGGGAATAAATGTACTGGGTCGTAGCAGTTCATTGGTCACTAATGACAAAATCGTATCAACAGTAGTCGCGTGTTCTAATGCTGTTTGAGTCGGCAGCATCTGATGACCATGACGTTCAAACAAGGGATCATTTAATAAATTACGTAATCGCGATAAATTATGGCTCATCGCAGACTGACCAATTGCTAATTCATTGGCCGCTTTAGTCACACTGCGGGTGTCCATTAGTGCTGCAAAGGCAATTAATAAATTAAGATCGACACCACGCCAATTAATATCGTGATTCTGATGGTTAGCCATTGCCTTTTCCTTTCCCGTTTGATTAAACCTGCGGCATTTTAATCAATGTCACAGGTTTAGTTATTGTTATCACTAATTAAGTTTGAGCTCGATAAATATCAGCGACCATCGGATCACACAATATCAATAGGATTATTCGGCATTAAGATCATACGGTAAATCGAGTTTGTGCCAGAGTGCCTCTGGAGTGTCAGCAAAACGGAATTGGCTATCGTCATCAAGATCGTTAGGTAGCACCACCAGAGCAATGGCTTGATTATTACTGTATTGATAACCGCAAATAACAGTGCCGCCTTTACGCCAATTTTCACCGACGCTGCGCTCTAAGGCATCACCTGCTTGTGGGCATTGTGTTGCAGCACCTGCAACGATATACATGGCGCGTTTATTAATACCGCGGTATTTAGCTCGCGCGACAGTTTCTTGGCCGGTATAGCAGCCTTTTTTAAAGCTAATGCCATCAACCGCTTGTAAGTTTACTGCTTGAGGAATGAATTCAAGTTCAGTGATGCTATCAATCCGTGGCATCGCTGCTTTAATATCGTATAGATTCCACAATTCTGTGGTGGCATAAACAGCATTAGGTGCCAGTGTTGTGATAATGGTATCGGCATGTTCCGCTGTAGTAATGATTAACCAACGCTCGTTATCTACTTTTACTACGGTAGTGGTGTCGTTATGACGCACATCAGCATCGCCATTGAAATGGTGATCAATGGTTGCTTGAGCATGCGTACCTGCAAGTCCTAAAACAACCGCTGCAGTTTGGGTTATTTCTGTTTTAGAAAATACCGCATACTTTTTCAATTCGGGAAGTTGGGTTGCCATTACGCTTTGACGTTGTACTAAACCATAACCATTTTGATAATGGAAAACGCGCATAATTGTACGTAATTTCCCTTTGGCATCACAGTGGCCTGAAAAGGTTGATTTATCAGCTGTTAATGACACCACATCACACGTTAATTGACCTTGTAAGTAAGACTTACTGTCAGGGCCAACGAGTGTCACCATTCCCCAATCACTGAGGTTGATCATCGCTAACTCGGGTAGCGAATCAGTTGTGCTTAACGCGAACGGGGTAAAGGTGTGTTGAGTTGACCAAGTGTTCATAATGGTATCCACAAATGCTGTAATGATTGCGCTATGTTATACCAACTGAACAAAATAATTAACTATGGTTACACGATGGGTTAATTGGATGTTTTTGTTGGGTGCGATTATGGTGGGCTAGGTCTCATCTTGAGGGATTATTTGTGCTAGCGCATGGTCGTTATGGGGCTTGACTGTTACTCTATTTGTAACGGAAATACGCTTAGTATTCGATTATCAGTGAGCCATTAGGCGCGCAACATGAGGTTATGTATGTTAGGTGCAGAAGAGAAATCCCGCGTTAAATGGGCATGTCGTCGTGGTATGCTTGAATTAGACGTGTTGGTGATGCCATTTTTTGAAGAGTGTTTTGATGATTTATCAGAACAGCAGCAACGTGATTTTATTTCTCTACTAACGTGTGATGATCCTGATTTATTTAAATGGATGATGCAGCATGGTCGCAGTGATAATGCGGCTTATGCGATGATGGTTGATAAAATTGTTGCCCATAACAACAGCAAGCTACGTTGATCTAAAGCTTAACTTATCCCCGCGACTGAACACTGCACTGAGTCTTTGTTACTTTAGTGCAGTGCTATTATTATTGTCTGCGCCCCCTGTTTTTTTGCCATTAAGTTATTTTTTTGCCGAAGCACTGCTGTTTGAATGGCAACAAACGTATCATTATTATTTGCGTCAACAAGGGCCATTACGACTTTATAGTGACGGTAATCTTCGTTGGCATGATCAAGCTGGGGAGTTAATCGCGGTCAAACTGGTTACACGATGGCTGGTGGTATTGTCAGTAGCACACGATAGAAATCAGTGGTTAATTATTTGCTATGACGGCTGTGATGTGGCTCAGTATCGGCACTTAAAAATGATGATCCATTTAGGGTTATTAAAACCGGAGCCTTCAGTTGATAAACCATGATGCTAATATTGAAATCAGCACCATAGTATTGACTATAACAACAGTTGTTCGTTAGTGGTTAATAATTATCTGGCACTAAAATTGTTGGTGTTGCTTGTTCATCAAGCTTCGGATAATCAAGCGTGTAGTGTAGCCCTCGGCTTTCTTTTCGTTCCATCGCACAACGAACAATTAACTCTGCAACTTGCAATAAATTACGCAATTCTAATAAGTTATTTGAAACACGGAAATGGCTGTAATACTCATCAATTTCATGTTTAAGTAATTCAATCCGATGCATTGCTCGCTCTAGTCGTTTGGTCGAGCGTACTATTCCAACGTAATCCCACATAAATAATCGTAATTCATGCCAGTTATGTTGGATCACCACTTCTTCGTCAGAGTTGGTGACTTGGCTGTCATCCCAATAAGGTAACTGTTGCGGTTGTAAGATGGCATTAAATTGCTGTTCTATATTCTGTGAAGCCGACCATGCATAAACCACGCACTCAAGCAGTGAGTTCGATGCCATACGATTAGCGCCATGTAAGCCGGTATAACTCACCTCGCCAATAGCATATAAACCCTCAATGTCTGTTTTTCCCGATTTATCAACCATGACTCCGCCACAGGTATAATGCGCTGCTGGAACAATTGGGATCATATCGGTGGTGATATCAATGCCATAACCATGCAGTTTTTCGGCGATCATTGGAAAGTGACTTTTAACAAAATCGGCGGGCTTATGACTAATATCGAGATACATACAATCTGCACCAAGACGTTTCATTTCATAGTCGATAGCACGGGCAACGACGTCTCGAGGGGCTAGTTCAGCGCGTTTATCAAAATCGAGCATAAAACGACTGCCATCAGGACGACGTAAATAAGCGCCTTCACCGCGTAAAGCTTCACTTAATAAAAAGGTTTGTGCTTTAGGGTGGAACAAGCAAGTTGGATGGAATTGATTAAATTCGAGATTAGCGACACGGCAGCCTGCGCGCCATGCCATTGCGATTCCATCTCCTGATGACACATCAGGATTTGAGGTATATTGATAGACTTTCGATGCGCCGCCTGTGGCTAAGACGATAAATTTAGCAGCAAGGGTTTCAACACATTCTTTATCTCGGTTCCACACGTAAGCACCAAGGGCGCGATTGGTTGCTGATTGCGGATTAATCTTTTTCTCAGTAATGATATCGAGTGCATTATGACGTTCAAGAATAGTGATATTAGGATGATGACGAGCTTGTTCTTGGAGTGAGGTTTGCATTGCCATTCCAGTGGCATCTGCAGCATGAAGGATACGACGATGACTATGACCACCTTCAAGTGTGAGGTGATAGCGTGGGTGATCATCTGAGTCTGATGCTTCGCGATCAAAGGGAACACCACCATCAATTAACCATTGCACACATTGCTTGGCGTTTTCAGCAATGAATTGCACCACATCTTGATCACAAAGATGAGAACCTGCAATTAAGGTGTCTTCAACATGAGACGCAATACTGTCTGATTCATCAAAAACGGCAGCGATACCTCCTTGAGCATAATAGGTAGCGCCTTCACTGAGTGGACCTTTACATAAAATGGTGACTTTACCAAGGTGAGCTAAGTGGAGCGCGAGTGACAATCCTGCAGCGCCACTACCAATGACTAAAATATCGCTATCGTATTGATGTGATTGGTTCATAGTGATTACATGTCCATGTGATAATCTTATTTCATGCTATCAAAATTGTTATAAAAGCGCATGTTTGTTTGACTTTTAGTGGTGTAAATATCACTAATATGGAATGTTTTAGTGGTATTACTGTTAAATATCAACAGGGGCACTATGTCATATCTTTGTGATTGTTTTACTTTTTTCAATGACAGAACCTCGTTAATGTTATTATTTAAGGTAAAATGATGAGTGTTATTACACTTTATATTTATTTCTATTTGTTACAGGTAATAACGTAACGATAACGAAATGATAAAATTATTTCATTAACGGTGGAACTTTGCCATTATCCATCGGTCTTACATAGTGCTCATGCTTATAAATATTTCATAAGTCAGTGTTTTATTTACGGTGAGACTAACGCTTATTAGTGGCAGGATAATCTAAATAAACCATTGCACATCAATAACGAATCGTCGCCATTATCGGTGCTGGTTATCGTGAGATGAATGCAATATGACGAATAGTTAGACATGGGAGTAAACGCTCGAATGAGCGAGCAGCAAACTGATCAGGTATTAATTGAGCGAGTACAGCGGGGAGATAAGCAAGCATTCAACCTTCTGGTTATTAAGTACCAGAATAAAGTTTGTAATCTTGTCTCTCGTTACGTTAGTAATTCTGGTGATGTACCAGATGTAGCCCAAGAAGCATTTATTAAAGCGTATCGAGCCTTACCCACCTTTCGTGGTGAAAGTGCATTCTATACATGGCTTTACCGTATTGCTGTTAATACCGCTAAAAATTATTTAGTTGCTCAGGGACGTCGTCCGCCAGCATTCGATGTTGATGCTGAAGATGCGGAATATTATGAAAGTGGTAATGCGCTTAAAGAAATTTCGAACCCTGAGAACCAAATGCTGTCTGAAGAATTGAAGCGGGTTGTTTTTAGTACGATTGAATCGTTACCTGACGATCTTAAAACAGCGATTTCATTGCGTGAACTGGATGGTCTAAGCTATGAAGAAATCGCTGAAGTAATGGGATGCCCAGTCGGTACAGTTCGCTCACGTATATTCCGTGCACGAGAGATTGTTGAAAAACGCATTCGACCTCTTCTGCAGCAATAATCATGTTGCACCCAACGGTGGAAAAAATGGCTGATAAAGAAAAAATTTCGGCATTGCTTGATGGCGAAGATTTGGATCAGAGCATTATTAATGCGCTGACTGTTGACAAAAATAGCGAGCAAAGTTGGCATGACTTCAACCTGATTGGTGATGTCATGCGTGGCGATGTGCCGCAATGCAAAGAATGGAATATTGCAGGAAATGTCGCGTTAGCGCTAGAGGCAGAACCCGCACATACAAGTGCTGTGATCACTCATATTGAGACTGTCGCTCAGCCAATGATTACTGAAGAACAACCGACCCCATTTAAAGCGAAACGGACGTTACCCGTTTGGCTATCCCAGTTTGGTCAGGTTGCAGTGGCGGCATGTGTGTCATTAGCTGTTATTGTTGGTGTTCAACAATATGATGGTAATGGTAGCAATCTAACGGCGACAACTAGCAATGATGTTCCGGTGCTACAAACTATTCCATTTTTAGGTAAAGCTGAACCTGTAAGTTTAAATACGGGTATGGTTGATAATAATCAGACACCATCTGAATCACAGTTAATGGAACAACGACGTCGAATTAACTCGATGTTACAAGATTATGAACTGCAGCTTCGCTTTAATGCTGAAGATGGCAGTATCGATCATTCACGATTACATTCTAATAATTCTGTGGCGGATTAATGAAAAAAATACTGGTCGGTGCGCTTGCATTGGTCAGCCTATTGTTGCCACTCCAAGCCTCTGCTGAAGCGGTTAAACCTTCAACAGAGGCTTTGTTGCATCAAATGGGCCAAGCCAGTCGCGATCTTAGTTATGAGATGTCTTATATTTGGGTAAAGAAAAATAGTATTGATACATTGCGTTATCGACATGCACTAGAAAATGGTCAAAGTTATGCTCACTTGTTGTTTCTTAGTGGTCCGCCACAAGAGGTTATTCAACGAGGTGAAGAAGTTAGTTACTTTGAACCTGGGCTCGATCCTTTTACGATTAAAAGTAATAAAATGGTCGCTCCAACATTACCATTGACGACAGCTAATATTGATAAATTGGCTGATTTTTATGATTTTATTGCAATGGGACGTGCTCGCGAAGCGGGTGTTGCTTGTGATGTTGTTCGTATCGCACCTAAAGATGGTAATCGCTATTCTTACTTATTATGGATTGATCAAGCCTCTCATCTGGTGATGCGGGCAGATTTATTGGATCGTGATGGTGATTTACTTGAGCAATTTAGAGTCGTGTCATTTGTGGTGAATCCTAAAGTTGCTGAAATGCTCAGTAAGCTAGATCAAGTTAAATTACCGGCTGTGGTACAATTACCGCAACAGCCGCAGAAAAAACTTCAATGGGCCGTAAATTGGTTACCTAATGGTTTCACATTAATTGCTGGTAACCGTCACCGATTATTATTAACTGAACGTGCGGTTGAAAGCCGTATGTATAGTGATGGTCTGTTTAGTTTTTCTGTTTATGTTTCTGATATTGATAATTTTGTTGGCCGAGGTCAATTGGTTCGCCAAGGACGTCGTACATTAACCACTCGCGTTGATGGTCATAAAGAAATTACTGTTGTGGGTGATATACCACCAGAAACGGCCCGACAAATAGCAAAAAGCGTAACTTTTGATAAGACTAAAGCAGAGGTTACCCAAACGAGTAAATAATCATGATGCGAACATTAGCGACAGTTGTCGCTGTTGATACTGGCCATATAACTGTGAGTTGTCAGCAACAAACCAGCTGTGGCCATTGTGCCTCGAGCGACAGTTGTGGCACGGGTATTGTTACAAAAGCGATGCCTGGACGTTCACATCAGATAAATATCGACACTAAAGAGAAAGTATTGCTTGGACAAGTGGTTGAAATTGGCCTGTCTGAGCGTAGTATGCTCAGTTCAGCACTATTGGTTTATATGTTACCACTGTTATTTTTAGTGGTTGGTAGTTTAATAGGCCAGTATGTCTTTATTGATTTAGCCGCGAGTAATCAACTCGGAGTTATTGTATCTGCAGCTGTTGCTACAACGGTAGGATTGATGATTGCACGGTATTATGCCAAGAGATTAGATGGGGACTCAGCCTACAAACCAAGCCTTATTCGAGTGCTAGGATTACCCATTTCAGCAGATAAGCTGATAAATGCCGCATCGAAAGATAGCGACTAGCGTTTAAATTCGGTAGAATCCGTCAACTTGATCTTAAGATCCCATTCATTTTAACCACGAGCAGTCACGCCATTCATGAAGCACATTCGTAACTTTTCGATTATCGCACATATCGACCATGGTAAGTCGACCTTATCCGACCGTCTAATTCAAGTCTGTGGCGGCCTTTCTGATCGAGAAATGGCTGCACAGGTTTTAGATTCAATGGATCTTGAACGCGAACGCGGTATCACCATCAAAGCCCAGAGCGTGACGCTCGATTACACGGCTAAAGATGGTATAACTTATCAATTAAACTTTATCGACACCCCTGGACACGTTGACTTCTCGTATGAAGTATCGCGTTCACTTGCAGCTTGTGAAGGTGCATTGCTGGTGGTCGATGCGGGTCAGGGCGTAGAAGCTCAGACTCTCGCTAACTGTTATACTGCAATGGAAATGGATTTGGAAGTGGTGCCGATTTTAAATAAAATCGACCTTCCAGCTGCCGATCCTGAGCGTGTAGCCGAAGAAATTGAAGAAATTGTTGGTATTGATGCTCTTGATGCTGTGCGTTGTTCAGCAAAAACAGGTGTTGGTGTTGACGAGGTTCTAGAAAAAATTGTTGAAGCAATTCCGGCACCTATTGGTGACCCTGATGCGCCACTACAAGCACTGATTATTGACTCATGGTTTGATAATTACTTAGGTGTTGTTTCTTTAGTCCGTGTTAAAAACGGCAAAATAAAGAAAAACGACAAAATTAAAGTAATGAACACCGGCCAAATTTGGGGTGTTGATCGTCTTGGTATCTTTACACCAAAACGAGTTGATACCAATGAATTAAACACCGGTGAAGTTGGCTGGGTTGTTTGTGGTATTAAAGACATCCTTGGCGCACCTGTTGGTGATACGCTAACGCAAGCAAAAGGCGGTTGTGAGACACCATTACCTGGTTTTGAAAAAGTAAAACCACAGGTATATGCCGGTTTGTTCCCTGTATCATCTGATGACTACGAGAACTTCCGTGATGCATTAGGTAAATTAAGCCTCAATGATGCGTCATTATTTTATGAGCCAGAAAGTTCGACTGCACTAGGTTTCGGTTTCCGTTGTGGTTTCTTGGGTATGCTCCATATGGAGATTATTCAAGAGCGTCTAGAACGTGAATATGATCTTAACTTGATCACTACGGCTCCTACGGTAGTGTATGAAGTGAAGAAAACCGATGGCACCATGATATATGTGGATAGCCCATCAAAATTGCCTGCGGTAAATGATATTGAAATTATGGGTGAGCCGATTGCTCGCTGTAATATTCTGGTACCAAGTGAATACCTAGGTAATGTTATTACGTTATGTATTGAAAAGCGTGGTATGCAGGTTGATATGATTTATCACGGTAATCAAGTCGCATTGACTTATGACATTCCAATGTCAGAAGTAGTACTGGATTTCTTTGACCGTCTGAAATCAACATCACGCGGTTATGCATCGCTTGATTACAATTTCCAACGTTATCAAGAATCAGAGATGGTTCGGGTTGATATTCTGCTAAATGGCGAGCGTGTTGACGCCTTAGCAATCATTACTCATAAAGAAAACTCACAGACTCGTGGTCGTGATGTTGTTGAGAAAATGAAAGAATTTATTCCTCGTCAAATGTTTGATATTGCGATTCAAGCGGCGATTGGCGCTCATATCATTGCACGTTCAACCGTGAAGCAATTGCGTAAAAACGTAATCGCAAAATGTTATGGTGGCGATATTAGCCGTAAGAAAAAGCTATTACAAAAACAGAAAGACGGTAAGAAACGCATGAAGCAAATTGGTAATGTTGAATTACCACAAGAAGCTTTCTTAGCGATTCTTCATGTAGGCAAAGATAAGTAATCTTTCTTTGTTTATAATTGTCTAGAGATATAATTAGAAAGTGCTTATTTAATTCGTTAAATAGCACTTTCTTTTACTTAGATACTTAGATACTTAGACGTTTTAAAGTAGACCTAATAAACTAACCGTTGGTGTTAGTTGCGTTAAACCTAAGGGATAACATGGCAAATACATTTTCAATAATACTGGTCTTAGCGACGATCTTTACTGGTATTATTTGGGCGCTAGATAAATTTCTATGGGCACCAAAGCGACAATTAAAAATTGTAGCCGCCGCTGAAAAAGCCGGTAGTCAAGTTGATGCTGAAATAATTGCACGTGTTGCGCCTCAGCCAAGTTGGGTTGAGTCAGCAAGCTCAATGTTCCCTGTGATTGCATTGATCATGATCTTCCGTTCATTTATTTATGAGCCGTTTCAGATCCCATCTAAATCAATGCTACCAACGCTGTATGTTGGTGATTTTATTCTTGTTCAAAAATTTGCTTACGGCCTTCGAGATCCTGTTTTTGACCATAAATTCTTAAATACTGGAAAGCCTAAACGTGGTGATGTAATTGTATTCCGTTACCCACCAAACCCTACAATTGATTACATTAAGCGTGTAGTTGGTTTACCTGGTGATCTGATTCGTTACAGCGCAGATAAAAAATTATGCATTCAGCCGCAAGGCACTTCTGTCTGTAAACTAGTAAAATTAACGGACATGAAAGACAGTGATTTTACCCAAGGTATGACACGTCTGATTGAGTATAACGAACACCTTGGTGATATAAATCATCATATTTTGATCAATCCATCACGACGTGATAACCGTATGGCTTACGTACCTCGCCCTGGCGTTGGTGAGTGGATTGTACCAAAAGGTGAATATTTTGTTATGGGTGACAACCGTGACAATAGTGCTGATAGTCGTTACTGGGGTTTTGTACCAGAAGCGAATTTAGTCGGCAAGGCAGTTGCTATTTGGATGAGCTTTGATTTTGATCGCAAGCCTGATAGTTTTCTTCCATCTTGGATCCCTACCGGCGTACGTTTTAATCGTATCGGTAGCATTAAATAAAATAATCGAGAGAAAATGACAACTCCAGCGAATAGGCTGCAGCGTAAGCTGGGCTACCAATTTAATAGCTCTGAGTTGATGACATTATCACTGACACACCGCAGTGCTAATGGCACCCACAATGAGCGCCTAGAATTTTTAGGCGATTCTATTTTAAGTTTTGTTGTTGCTGATGACTTATATCACCGTTTTCCTTTTGTGGATGAAGGTGATATGAGCCGAATGCGCGCAACACTAGTCCGTGGTAAGACATTGGCAGAGTTAGGACGTGAGTTCGGACTAGGCGACTACTTACTATTAGGTCCAGGTGAATTGAAAAGTGGCGGTTTCCGCCGTGATTCTATTTTGGCTGACTGTGTTGAAGCAATCATTGGCGCGGTTTATCTAGATAGTGATGTTGAGACAGTGCGTCAAGTCGTATTGGCTTGGTATAAATCACGACTTGATACAATTGAACCAGGCATCAACCAAAAAGATCCAAAAACACGCTTGCAAGAATGCCTTCAAGGTCGCCGTTTACCATTACCTGTATATACTGTAACTAAAGTACAAGGTGAAGCTCATAACCAAGACTTCACTGTACAGTGTGATGTCACAGGTTTGGATGAACCTGTAATCGGTAAGGGCGGCAGTCGGCGCAAGGCAGAGCAGGCAGCAGCAGAAATTGCACTTAATCAGTTGGAATCATGACAGATAAACAACATTGTGGCTTTATTGCCATCGTTGGTCGACCGAACGTCGGAAAATCAACCTTGCTTAACCGTTTAGTGGGACAAAAACTGTCTATCACTTCACGTAAACCGCAAACGACACGTCACCGTATTATGGGTGTTGACACTCGTGATGGATATCAAGCTGTTTATATTGATACTCCAGGTTTGCACATTGAAGAAAAACGTGTGATTAACCGCTTAATGAACCGTGCTGCTAGCAGTTCATTAACAGATGTAGAACTTGTGTTATTTCTTGTTGATGGCACGATGTGGACTGCCGATGATGAGATGGTACTGAACAAGCTGATAAAAAATGGGCTACCGACAGTACTGTTGATCAACAAAGTTGACAATATTAAAGAAAAACACGATCTATTTCCTCATCTCAAGGCATTAGCTGAAAAAATGCCGTTTGTTGATGTTGTGCCTATTTCTGCAAAGAAAGGGACGAATATAGAAGCGGTTGAAAAAATTGTACGTCAACATTTACCTGAAAGTGTTTACTACTTCCCTGAAGAGTATGTAACGGATCGTTCTCAACGCTTTATGGCGTCAGAAATTATTCGTGAAAAGCTAATGCGCTTTACGGGTGAAGAATTACCTTATTCTGTTACGGTTGAAATTGAGCGTTTTGATTTCAATCCTCAAACTAATGGTTTTGATATCAATGGTTTGATTCTGGTTGAGCGTAATGGCCAGAAGAAAATGGTGATCGGCAAAGGCGGCGATAAGATCAAAGTGATTGGCCGTGAAGCCCGTTTAGATATGGAAAAGTTATTTGAACGTAAAGTGTATCTAGAACTTTGGGTTAAAGTGAAATCAGGTTGGGCAGATGACGAACGTGCATTGCGCAGCTTAGGTTACATTGACGATCTATAAGGAAAATAATGGAGGGCTTACAGCGTTGTTTTGTCCTTCATTATCGTCATTATAGTGAGACGAGCCTGATCCTCGATGTGTTTAGCGAGGATCATGGCCGTCTTACCCTATTAGCAAAAGGAGCGCGTCGTAAGCGTTCTAATCTCAAAGGTACATTACAACCTTTTACGCCATTGTTTATTAAATGGAGTGGTAAAGGGAGTATGCCTGTCCTCACCCATGCTGAACCTATCAGTATTGGCTTGCCACTGCGCAGCTATATTTTATATTCCGCGATGTACGTTAATGAAGTCTTAGCGCGAGTATTAGAAAAGCACACCCCTTATCCGGTGTTGTTTCTTGATTATTTGAATGTGTTACGAGAGCTTGCACAAGCGGATAATCCAGAGCCAGCATTGCGTCGTTTTGAACTCGCCTTATTACATCATCTTGGTTACGGTATTGATTTTTTGCATTGCGCTGGCAGTGGGTTAGCGGTAGATGATCGCATGACCTATAACTATCGCGAACAGCATGGTTTTATTGCCTCAATAAAAATAACCCAACTGACTTTTCGAGGTGATGAATTAAAAGCAATTGCAGCGAGATGCTTTGAAACTCCTGAACAACTTCGTGCGGCGAAACGCTTTACAAGGATGGCCTTAAAGCCGTATCTTGGCTCAAAGCCATTAAAAAGTCGGGAATTGTTTCTCCCTAGAACAAGGAGTATCAGAAAATGAACAACATTCTACTGGGTATTAATATCGATCATATTGCAACGTTACGTAATGCCCGTGGTACGCGTTACCCCGATCCAGTACATGCTGCAGAAGTGGCAGAGCGTGCTGGTGCTGATGGTATTACAGTACATTTGCGTGAAGATCGTCGTCATATTAATGATCGTGATGTTCGAATTTTACGAGAAACATTGCAAACACGGATGAACTTAGAAATGGCTGTCACTGATGAAATGGTGGCGATTGCAATTGAAACTCAACCTGAATATGTATGCTTAGTGCCTGAAAAACGTGCAGAACTAACCACTGAAGGTGGCTTAGATGTTGCCGGGCAATGTGAAAAAATCACTGCGGCCACGATTAAACTTGCTGCGGCAGGGATTAAAGTATCGTTGTTTATTGATGCCGATAAACGTCAGATTGATGCTGCGCTAGCGACGGGTGCGCCATTTATTGAATTACATACCGGTCATTATGCTGATGCGACAACGGAAGAAATCCAAGCCGCTGAACTTGAAAAAATCGCAGTGGCAGCAACGTATGCTGTAAGTCTGGGGATTAAAGTTAATGCAGGACACGGTTTAACCTACCATAACGTTAAAGCTATCGCAGCGTTACCCGAACTGTATGAGCTTAATATCGGCCATTCTATTATGGGACGGGCGATGTTTGATGGCCTTGAGAAAGCAGTTGCTGATATGCGTTTATTGATGCAAGAAGCGCGTAGCTAATGGCTATTTTAGGTTTAGGGACTGATATCGTTGAAATTGAACGAATTGAAAAAGTACTCGTTCGTACTGGTGATGGTTTTGCTGAACGAGTGTTATCGGCCTCTGAACTTGAACAATACTATCGGTTAAAATTACGCGCGCAGTTTGTGGCCAAACGGTTTGCGGTTAAAGAAGCCGCCTCTAAAGCGTTGGGCACTGGTATTGCCTGTGGGGTGTCTTTTCAAGATTTTACCGTTACCAATGATGCGCGAGGTAAGCCTCTCGTTACCTTTTCAGGTCAAGCCTTGATATTGCTAACTGCAATGGGTGGGCAACATGTGCATCTTACTATTGCTGATGAACGTCGTTATGCGGTAGCGACAGTGATCATCGAAAGTTAACGTTATCATGAAGATTATTATATAAAAAAGCGCTAGCTGATAAGGCTAGCGTTTTTTTTGATTATTTTTTTGTGACAATATAGCGGTGTCAAATAAGCGTAATTTTAACGACGGTATTGTTTTGATGCTTTAACAACATTATCCATTTCATCAATAAGTTCTAATAGCTCGGGTTCTATATCAACTATTAACGTATTCGCTTTTAATTCAGTTTCAATGGTATGGCAGAGGTATTTTAGACGTGGAACACCACTATAAGCACAGCTACCATGTAGTTTGTGGATTGAAGGCCACAGTTCTACTTGTTTTCCATCTAACGCTTCATTGACTAATAATTCTACTTCTGGCATATAATCTAATAACATTTGTAGCATATCACGCGCTAAATCTTCCTTTTCAGCGGCTTGTTTAAGCGCTAAAGACCAATCAAAACTAATACTATTATCAATGGTTGGTCGCACGTCTTGTTGTGATTGAATAATCTCAGTTATTGTCGTTGATTGAGTTGCTAACACGGTACTCTGATCACCGGTTGGAGTGACCCACTTCGCTAAGATTTGTTGCAGAATATGCTCTTCAATGGGCTTGGTAAGGTAATCATCCATCCCTGCATTGATTAATCGTTCACGTTCTCCAGCCATCGCATGGGCAGTAACGGCAATAATTGGCGTTTGATGATTAAGGTTAGTTTTGTGTATTTCTTGGCAAGCGGTAACGCCATCCATTTCTGGCATTTGAATATCCATAAAGATTAAATCAAAGGCTTTTTGATGTGCATACTCAACTGCTTTTTTACCACCCGTGGCAGTAATAACGGTTTCAACGCGCTCACCTAATAACGCTGAAATTAATTTTAAATTGGCAGGATTATCATCAACCGCCATCACTGTTAATGGTTGCACTGGTTCTGGTGGTGTAGTTAATACAGGTAATTCTGGCTCTTTCCCATCATCATCACTATCACATAATGCTTCAAATAATTTACGTGACGCGATAGGTTTTCCAAGACAGATTTCAACGCCGGTATTAGTGAGTTTTTCCGACAATGCAAGTTCAGTTGTTGGTAAACAAACCAGTACTTTATCGGCAATCTGTTCAGCTTTAAAGACATGGTTAAACAGTACTGCTGTTGGTGGTTGTTCACACGGAGATAAGCACAATAAAGCAAAATCATGATGTTCGATGTCATCAGGCATGGTTGAGCGATAAGTAACATGAACCCCCGCATTAATTAATCGTTGCTGCACAACTGCAGCTGCTTGCATGTTAGGTTCAATTAACAGTAACTTTTTACCCATTAATGATGAGGTATCTATTAGATGCGATACGGGTAGATCCGTTTTGTGCATACGAATGCTAAACCAGAAGGTGGAACCTTGATGGAGACGACTGGTAAGACTGACTTGCCCACCCATTTGGCTAACCAATTTTTGGGTGATGACTAGTCCTAACCCTGTACCACCATAACGACGCGAGATACTGGCATCAGCTTGGCTAAAGGCTTGGAATAATTGTGCTTGTTGACGTTCTGAAATACCAATACCGGTATCACGCACCATAAATTGTAATTCAATATTATTATCATGCTCAGATTTGAGTTCGACAGAGACATCAATATTGCCAGTTTCGGTGAACTTAACTGCATTGCCGATTAAGTTAGTTACCACTTGTTGAATACGAAGTGGATCACCAATTAAGCCTGGTGGAATGCGAGTATCAATTTTAAGGGTTAATTCTAAGCCTTTTTCATGTGCACTTGGCGCAAGTAAACGCATCACGTCATCAAGGGCATCAGAAAAATCAAAAGGAATATTTTCCAGTAATAATTTACCCGCTTCTAATTTTGAGAAGTCTAAAATGTCATTGATGATCGTCAATAGGTTATTGGCTGAATTCTCAATTGTTAGGAGGTAATCTTGCTGGTTAGTATTGAGCTTAGTTTTAAGCATTTGACGGGTAAAGCCAATCACACCATTAAGTGGTGTTCGTAATTCGTGTGACATGTTGGCTAAAAATTCAGATTTAACCCGCGCGGCTTCTTGGGCCCGTTTTTTAGCAATATCTAATTCTACGTTTTGAATTTCAAGTTGTTCTAAGGTTTCGCGTAAATCTGAGGTTGCTTGATCAATGCTTTGCTGCATTTCAATATGGTATTCAGACAGCGAGATTGCCATCGCATTGATACCATTTTTAAGCGTATCTAGCTCCCCGAGTAGTTGACCTTCAATACGAATATCAAGATGGCCGCGTCGAATTCTATCAACGACACTGATCATATGTGAAATGGGACGAGTGACATCTTGCATTAAACGATAAGCAAATAAGGACGATAAGCTTAGCCCAAGTAGTAACACCATTAAGGCAGTAAAGACTTCTTGATATTGCTGTAACCGTAATGAACTGAGATCAAGCTCGATGGCGATATAGCCTAATGGTTTACCTAATGCGTTGGTACTGGTGTTGGTGCCAAATTGGCCTTCAGTTAAAATGGGTGTGCGTAAAATAAGAGTATTATCATTAAGTTGAGTATCAAGTAAGCGCGGGATCGGCTTATCATCGGGGTACATAAAAGACGCAAAGTTACGGTGAAAGTTAGAGGTCGCAAAAATTTTATTGTGATCAGTAAAAACAGCAATACTACGAATAATATCGGAATGCTTACGATGGGTGTAACCAATCAGACGTCGAATGGCTTCCCGATTTTTTTCGGTCATGCCA
This sequence comes from Photobacterium carnosum, assembly GCF_021236965.1. NCBI lineage: Bacteria > Pseudomonadati > Pseudomonadota > Gammaproteobacteria > Vibrionales > Vibrionaceae > Photobacterium > Photobacterium carnosum. The sequence goes on from NZ_WMDN01000019.1 coordinate 42,419, forward strand.
TATTCTGCCGAAATCGCTAACGGCTCTATGATGCTGGTACCTGTCGAAATCAATTGATGTTCGAGATCTTGATAGCGATTCATAGTAAAAAAAGCGCTCAATAACAGGCCGATTATCAGTGTTGGTGCTAATGTCAGGGTAAAGACCCTGGCACGAAGTCCATATTTGGTCATGGTTCTCTTAATTACAAGCAAGCGATTCTGTGGGAGAATTAGCACCCATCTATATTCCTAGTGTAAATAAACTAGGGCTATGCGACAAATACTCAATGTCTGAACAGTGAGCAAAACACTATGGCACGCTTTTTTAAGCCTCAAAAACGTACAACTGACACCAAGCATAAAGAAATCACCATTAATCGCTTAGATCACCTTGGTGCTGGTATTGGTCATCTAAACGGTAAATCTGTCTTTGTTGATGGTTTACTTCCCACCGAGACCGCCGTGGTGCAGTTGACGGAAGATAAAAAAAATTACGCTCGTGCTAAAGTGATTAAACGCCTTTCAGACAGCAGTGCTCGTATTAAACCCCATTGTGCGATCTATGACCAGTGTGGTGGTTGTAATTTACAGCATTTATCTCATCAAGCTCAAGTGGTATCTAAGCAGCAAGCACTGGGCGAATTAATGGAAAAATTTGCTGTTATTGATCAAGTTGATTGTATTCAACAGCCACCGATTATCAGTGAATCATGGCATTATCGTCGTTGTGCTCGCTTTGCAGTTCGCGTTGAAAATAATGGTCAGTTGGAGTTTGGTTTCCGTAAAAAGCAAAGTAATGACATTGTTAATGTTAACGAGTGCCCAGTATTAGCCCAACCATTAAATGATTTATTAGCGCCATTACGCGAGTTATTAAATAGTTTAAAAGGACGTCGCTTTATTGGGCATCTTGAATTGACCCATGCGGATAATGGCTGTGTAGTCTTGATTCGTCATTTAGCGCCTTTTAATGCGGATGATAGTGCACTTATTCAGGCATTTGCTGCCAAACATAATGTGATGTTATTTTTAGCGCCAGAAACCGATGAACTCATTCATAGCCATGGTGACCAACCTTATTATGAGATTGATGGCCTTAAATTGATGTTTTCACCGAAAGACTTTATTCAAGTTAATCGTGATGTAAACATTAAAATGGTCGCACAAGCTATCGAATGGCTTGATGTTCAGCCTCAAGATAGGGTGTTAGATCTATTCTGTGGTTTAGGAAACTTTAGTTTGCCGTTAGCTAAGCGTGCTAAAGCAGTGGTTGGCGTGGAAGGTATTGATGATATGGTTTTACGCGCCACAGACAATGCTCAGGTTAACGCGCAATATAATGCCACATTTTATCAAGCCAATTTAGAACAAGACGTGACGAAATTAGAGTGGGCGCAAGAGCAATTTGATAAGATTTTATTAGATCCTGCGCGCGCTGGTGCTGCTGGTGTGATGGATCATGTGGTTAAGCTAGCACCAAATAAAGTGGTTTATGTATCATGTAATCCAGCAACATTAGCGCGTGATAGCCAAGTATTATTACAAAAAGGTTATCAGTTAGAGCGTCTTGGTATGTTGGATATGTTCCCAAATACGGGGCATTTAGAATCAATGGCATTATTTGTAAAGGTTCAAAAAAAGCATAAAAAATAGTTATAGCAATGACTGCTATTGCCATTAAATAGAAGACAGGACAGAGACATGGTCGCAGTACGTGGAGCACATCTAAAAGAAAACACGATATTTGAGTTAGCCTCATGGGTCGAAAGTTTACGTTTGGATGCAAAAACGTTTGGACGTTTAGAAGGAACTTATCTACGTTGTCAGGAACTGGTTGTTGATCAAGAAAACGGTACGTTGTTGTTATGGCGTGGCCGTGAAATGGTTGAGATTCTGGTGACGTTAAGCATGGACGCCGATACATTAATATCGGCAATGCTATATCCATTAGTTGAAGCGGGTTGTTATAACCATGAGCAAGTAAAAGAAGATTACAACGGCACTATTCTGCATTTGGTCGAAGGTGTTGAGCAAATGTGTGCCATTAGTCAGCTTAAATCGACGGCTGAAGAAACAGCGCAATCTACGCAAGTGGATAGTATTCGCCGAATGCTGCTATCGATGGTTGATGATTTCCGTTGCGTGGTTATCAAGTTAGCTGAACGTATTTGTAATCTACGTGAAGTTAAAAATGAGCCAGACGCGATTCGTCGTGTTGCAGCGCAAGAGTGTGCCAATATTTATGCGCCATTGGCAAACCGATTGGGCATCGGACAATTAAAATGGGAAATTGAAGATTACGCGTTCCGTTATCAGCATCCCGAAGTTTATAAGCAAATAGCCAAGCAGCTTTCAGAGCGCCGCATTGATCGTGAAGGCTACATCATGCATTTTGTTGATGATTTATCTGACGCAATGCGGGCTTCAAATATTCGCGCAGAAGTGCAAGGTCGACCTAAACATATTTATAGCATTTGGCGCAAGATGCAGAAGAAAAGTTTAGAGTTTGATGAGCTTTTTGATGTGCGTGCGGTACGTATTGTGGCAGAAGAGCTGCAAGATTGTTATGCAGCATTAGGTGTAGTGCATACTAAATATCGTCATTTGCCCAAAGAATTTGATGATTATGTCGCTAATCCTAAACCGAATGGTTATCAATCGATTCATACAGTAGTTCTGGGTCCTGAAGGCAAAACGATTGAGATTCAGATCCGTACTAAGCAAATGCATGAAGAGTCTGAACTCGGCGTTGCTGCGCACTGGAAATATAAGGAAGGTCCCGCTGCGTCTAGTGGTGCTCAGTCTGCGTATGATGAAAAAATAAATTGGTTACGTAAGTTACTGGTATGGCAAGAAGAGATGTCAGATTCTGGTGAAATGCTCGATGAATTACGTAGCCAAGTATTTGATGATCGTGTTTATGCGTTTACCCCAAAAGGTGACGTGGTTGATTTGCCATCAAATGCAACTCCATTAGACTTTGCTTATCACATTCACTCAGAAGTGGGGCATCGTTGTATAGGGGCAAAAGTAGAAGGCCGTATTGTGCCGTTTACTTACCATTTACAGATGGGGGATCAAGTTGAGATTATTACTCAAAAAGAGCCAAATCCTTCGCGTGATTGGTTAAACCCTAATCAAGGTTTTGTAACCTCAAGCCGTGCCCGAGCCAAAGTGCACGCGTGGTTCCGTAAACAAGATCGCGATAAAAACATTATTGCGGGTAAAGAAATTCTTGAAGCTGAGCTAAGTAGGATCAACGCAACGCTAAAAGATGCTCATTCTTACGCCAGCAAACGTTTTAATGTTAATTCGCCAGAAGAGCTATATGCAGGAATTGGTAGTGGTGATCTGCGGATAAACCAAATTATCAATCATATTAATGCCCTGATTAACAAACCGACAGCAGAAGAAGAAGATCAGCAACTGCTTGATAAGTTGTCTGAAGCGAGTGATAAAGCGTCACATGTCTCGAAGAAGCCTCGTCGTGATTCTGTCGTGGTTGAAGGGGTCGATAATTTAATGACCCATTTAGCACGTTGTTGTCAGCCTATTCCTGGTGATGATATCCAAGGTTTTGTCACTCAAGGGCGGGGTATTTCTGTTCATCGCAATGATTGTGAGCAATTGGAAGAATTGCGTCATCATGCACTTGAACGGATCATTGATACGGTTTGGGGTGGTGGCTTTATTGGTAATTATACCATTACCGTTCGCGTGACCGCTTCTGAGCGTAACGGTTTACTTAAAGAATTGACCAATACTTTGATGAACGAAAAAGTCAAAGTTGCAGGTATGAAGAGCCGAGTCGATTATAAAAAACAAATGTCGATCATGGATTTTGAACTTGAATTAACAGATTTAGAGGTCTTAGGACGAGTATTAAATCGTATTGAACAAGTCAAAGACGTCGCAGAAGCTAAGCGTTTATATAGTTAGTCGTGATAGATAATATCGAATACAGCAATAGGTAGCTTCGGCTACCTATTTTTTTATTTAGGGAGATAATAATGCATAACAAAACCACACTTGATATCGATAATCTATTAACCATTATGGCGCAGTTACGTGATCCTAAGAACGGCTGTCCGTGGGATCTAAAACAAGATTTTGATTCAATCGTACCTTATACCATTGAAGAAGCGTATGAAGTTGCCGATGCGATAGATCAAAAAAATTGGGTTGATGTAAAAGAAGAACTCGGTGATTTATTGTTTCAAGTGGTGTTTTATAGCCAATTAGCCAAAGAACAAGATTTATTTGATTTTAATGATGTAGTTGCTGGCATTAGTGAAAAATTAACTCGTCGTCATCCGCATGTCTTTAATGATGAGAAATTTGAAGATGAGATGGCGGTAAAACAAAACTGGGAAGCTGAAAAAGCCAAAGAACGAGCACAAAAATTACAAGATGAAAGTTTGCTCGCTAATATCCCACTAGCATTACCCGCATTGACTCGCGCTGATAAAATTCAACAACGTTGTGCCAGTCAAGGTTTTGATTGGGATACGTTAGGACCAGTGGTTGATAAAGTTACTGAAGAACTCGATGAAGTGATGGCAGAAGTCATTCAAACGCCACAAGATCAGCATAAAATCGCTGAAGAGATGGGAGATTTGCTCTTTTCAGTAGTAAATTTAAGTCGTCATCTTGATGTCAAACCCGAACATGCACTGCAACAAGCAAATAAAAAATTTGAACGACGTTTTCGCCAAGTCGAAAAAAATGTGTTAGAACAAGGTAAGTCTTTAAATCAATGTTCATTAACTGAGCTAGATTTTGAGTGGGATAGAGTAAAACAGCATGAATGCAATAAATAATTATTCCCACTTGGCATAGTTATACGGTAGTAGTATGATAACTTATCAGCTAAAAGCAGCGATATGGGGTGAAAATTGCACACATATCACTTCCTTGATTTGAGACAAAAAAAATCTTAGGGGTGTATGATAGTTTTCACGTTGTGGCGATAAATGGTGTCTGGTATACTAATTTCCCGTCCAGATACACTTTTTCCTCTACACCAATCTTCCAGGTTTAACATGACAACGAATTATATTTTTGTTACGGGCGGAGTAGTATCCTCTCTAGGTAAAGGCATTGCTGCAGCATCATTAGCAGCCATTCTAGAAGCACGTGGTCTTAATGTGACCATGATGAAATTAGACCCTTACATTAACGTTGATCCAGGCACAATGAGCCCTACTCAGCACGGTGAAGTATTCGTTACGGAAGACGGTGCAGAGACTGATCTTGACTTAGGTCACTACGAGCGTTTTATTCGTACCAAAATGACAAAGCGTAATAACTTTACTGCTGGTCGTGTGTACGCAGACGTATTACGCAAAGAGCGTCGTGGTGATTACCTAGGTGCAACGATTCAGGTTATTCCACATATCACGAACGAAATCAAAGAGCGTGTTATTGCTGGTTCTGCGGGTCATGATATAGCGATTGTTGAAGTCGGTGGCACAGTTGGTGATATTGAATCACTACCGTTCATGGAAGCTATTCGTCAACTTGCAATTCAACAAGGTCGTGAAAACACTTTGTTTATGCACTTAACGTTAGTTCCTTACCTTGCTGCTGCTGGTGAAGTGAAAACTAAGCCAACTCAACACTCAGTAAAAGAATTACTTTCTATCGGTATTCAACCAGATATTTTGATATGCCGTAGTGATCGTGTTATTCCTGCAAACGAACGTGCAAAAATTGCGCTGTTCTGTAATGTGCAGGAAAAAGCGGTTATTTCAATGAAAGATGTAGATTCAATCTACAAAATCCCACAACTTATTAAAGCTCAAGGCCTTGATGACTTGGTATGTAAGCGTTTTGGTATTACTGCACCAGAAGCTGATTTATCTGAGTGGGAACAAGTTATTTATGAAGAAGCTAATCCGACAGCAGAAGTGACTATCGGCTTGGTTGGTAAATATACTGAATTGCCTGATGCATATAAATCAGTTAACGAAGCGCTTAAACACGCAGGCCTGAAAAATCGCATTTCAGTACAAATTAAATATATTGATTCTCAAGACGTTGAGTCTAAAGGCACCGAAGTGCTTGCTAACCTTGATGCAATCTTAGTACCGGGTGGCTTTGGTCATCGTGGTATTGAAGGTAAAATTCTAACGGCGCAATATGCACGTGAAAACAAAATCCCTTATTTAGGTATTTGTTTAGGTATGCAAGTCGCATTAATTGATTTTGCTCGTAATGTAGCAAACATGGCGGATGCACACTCAACTGAATTTAACGCTGATACTAAGCACCCAGTGGTTGGCTTGATCACTGAGTGGGTTGATAGCGAAGGTAACGTAGAAGAGCGTACTGAAAAATCTGATCTAGGAGGCACAATGCGTCTTGGTTCTCAGTTATGTCATCTTCAAGAAGGCTCAAAAGCACGTGAATTGTACGCTCAAGCGTCAATCCATGAGCGTCATCGCCATCGTTACGAAGTTAATAACAACTTGCTACCGAAGCTAGTAAAAGCAGGCCTAAAAGTGTCTGGTTTATCAGCTGATAAGAAGCTAGTTGAGATTATTGAAATTCCGAATCATCCTTGGTTCGTTGCTGCACAGTTCCACCCAGAATTCACTTCAACACCTCGTGATGGTCACCCATTATTTGAAGGTTTTGTTAAAGCTGCGGGCATATATCACCGCGGTGAATCTGATAAGTAAGGATTACTGATAGCTGTAGCAGTTATCGCTGCAGCTATTTTATTTAGCTTTTAATTTGAAGATAAAGCAGAGGAAACACAATGTCTAAGATCGTTAAAGTTCTAGCTCGTGAAATCATTGACTCACGTGGCAACCCAACAATTGAAGCTGAAGTTCACCTAGAAGGTGGTTTCGTTGGTATGGCTGCTGCACCGTCTGGTGCTTCTACTGGTTCTCGTGAAGCTCTTGAGCTTCGTGATGGCGACAAATCTCGTTTCCTTGGTAAAGGTGTTCTTAAAGCTGTTGCTGCTGCAAACGGTCCAATCGCTGAAGTCCTTATGGGTAAAGACGCGACTGATCAAGCTGCAATCGACCAACTTATGATCGACCTTGACGGTACTGAAAACAAATCTAACTTTGGCGCTAACGCAATCCTAGCTGTTTCTCTTGCGAACGCAAAAGCAGCTGCTGCATCTAAAGGCATGCCTTTATACGAGCACATTGCTGAGCTAAACGGTACTGCTGGTCAGTTCTCTATGCCTCTACCTATGATGAACATCATCAATGGTGGCGAGCACGCAGATAACACTATTGATATTCAAGAATTCATGATTCAGCCTGTAGGTGCTAAGACACTTCGTGAAGCTGTACGTATGGGTTCTGAAGTCTTCCACAGCCTAGCTAAAGTTCTTAAGTCTAAGGGCATGAGCACAGCTGTAGGTGACGAAGGTGGTTTCGCTCCAAACCTTGAGTCAAACGAAGCTGCTCTTAAAGCAATTCAAGAAGCTGTTGAAGCTGCAGGTTACGAGCTAGGTACAGATATTACTCTAGCGATGGACTGTGCTGCTTCTGAGTTCTACAACAAAGAACAAGGTATCTACGACCTTAAAGGTGAAGGTAAGAAATTTACTTCAGAAGAATTTAACTTCTTCCTTAAAGATCTAGTAGACAAGTTCCCAGCTATCGTTTCTATCGAAGATGGTCTAGACGAATCAGATTGGGCTGGCTTCAAGCACCAAACTGAACTACTAGGTGACAAGATTCAACTAGTAGGTGACGATCTATTCGTTACAAACACTAAGATCTTTGCTGAAGGTATTGAGAAAGGTATTACTAACTCAATCCTAATCAAGCTAAACCAAATCGGTTCTCTAACTGAAACTCTAGCTTGTATTAAAATGGCTAAAGATGCTGGTTACACTGCTGTTATCTCTCACCGTTCAGGCGAGACAGAAGACGCAACTATTGCTGATTTAGCAGTAGGTACAGCTGCAGGTCAAATCAAAACTGGTTCTATGAGCCGTTCTGACCGTGTTGCTAAGTACAACCAACTTATCCGTATCGAAGAAGCACTAGGTGAACGTGCTGCTTTCAACGGTCTTAAAGAAGTTAAAGGTCAAGCTTAATTCTTTTAAGCCTATCATTGAGCTTGCTCAATGAGCCTAAATCAAACCGTCTCTTAGGAGGCGGTTTTTTTTTCTGAAAAAGTGATACTGCTGTAAATAACGCTAAATAAACGGCTTTTGTTTGATTTAACAGCAAAATTGACACGTAACTAGCACTGTATCAACTCTATAGCCATAATAGTGGTCACAATAAGCTGATTATGGGATTATTACGCTTTCGCAACATGCATTCCAATGGTTTACGATCAGTGATTGATTGGAATGTATATTGTTGGTATTGACATCTACGCTAATTTTAAAGGGGAATCATGCGTTTGTTTATTATTATCCTGCTAGTGGTTTTAGCTTGGCTGCAGTACGATTTTTGGGATGGTAAAAACGGTATGAACGAATATACCGCAGTAAAAGAAAGCGTTGCTTTACAGCAAGCTGCTAATACTGAATTACAACAACGAAACCAACAAATGTACGCAGAAATTAAAGATCTTCATGGCGGTAAAGAAGCCGTAGAAGAGCGCGCGCGCAATGATTTAGGTTTAATTAAACCCGGTGAAACTTTTGTTCGAGTGTTAGGTGATAATAACTAACGTTAGCGTTTTTTGTTGTGAGTAATAAAGCTAATGATCGCTGAAGAATTTATTGCCGTAGTACCTGCGGCTGGAGTCGGTAGTCGAATGGCTGCTGATCGTCCGAAGCAATATCTGCATATTGCAGGTAAAACGATTTTAGAGCATACCGTTGATCGTCTATTGAGCTTACCTGAAATTACACGGGTGATAATTGCTGTTAGTGCAGATGATCCTTATTTCCCACAGTTACCATTAGCGACTGATTCACGGATCACCGTGGTCGATGGTGGTGCTGAACGGGCTGATTCAGTGTTTGCGGGTTTAGCGGCGATTGATAATAACAATGCATGGGTATTAGTGCATGATGCTGCGCGGCCATGTGTTAGGTTAACTGACTTAACGGCTTTGATAACAGCCGCTGTTTATAGTGATTGTGGTGCGATTTTAGCAGCACCTGTACGCGATACTATGAAACGTGGGCATAATAAAGCAACACAATCTCAGATTATTCATACGGTCGATCGTGAAAACTTATGGCATGCGTTAACACCACAAATGTTTCGTGTTGGACAATTGCGCCAATCATTAACGACAGCTTTAGCTCAAGGTGCGACGATCACTGATGAAGCATCCGCATTAGAATTTTGTGGTTATACCCCGATCCTTGTTGCTGGACGGAGTGATAATCTGAAGGTGACACAGCCAGAAGATTTAGCCTTGGCTGAGTTTTATCTACAACTCTTATTAAAGGAACAACATTAATGCGAATTGGTCACGGGTTTGATGTGCATAAATTTGGTGGTGCAGGCCCCGTTATTATTGGTGGTGTTGCTGTTCCTTATGAACAAGGTCTAATCGCACACTCTGATGGTGATGTCGCTTTACACGCTGTTTGTGATGCGTTGTTAGGGGCAATCGGTGCGGGTGATATTGGTCGTCATTTCCCTGATACTGACGCTGAGTGGGCCGGTGCCGATAGTCGATTTTTATTACGTGATGTCTACAGCAAGGTTAAGGCAATGGGCTATTGTCTTGGTAATCTCGATGTCACTATTATTGCCCAAGCACCCAAAATGGCACCTCACATTACGGCGATGTGCCAAGCCATAGCTGACGATCTGGAAACAGATATCGCCAATATTAATGTTAAAGCAACTACTTCTGAACGCCTAGGATTTACTGGACGTAAAGAAGGTATTGCTTGTGAAGCCGTTGTTTTAATTAAAAAGGTATAATGACATCATGTCGACAAATAACATCTCAACAAACGTAATGGATTGTTTTAAGTGGCTTCATGAACAGCCAACTTGCCATGGAAATATTAAGGCAAATCCACAAGATTTTATCGTTAACGAGCAGTTAGGTTTTACCTTTACAGGTACTGGCGAGCACTTAATGGTTAAAATTCGCAAAACAGGCGAAAATACTAAATATGTGGTTAATGAATTAGCCAAAGCGTGTGGTGTGAAATCGCGTGATGTGAGTTGGGCCGGTCTTAAAGATCGCCACGCAGTCACTGATCAATGGATAAGTGTTCATTTACCAGGTAAAGCTGATCCTGATTTAACTCAGTTTGAAGCAGAGCACCCTGGAATTGAAATTCTTGAAACGACTCGCAATGATAAAAAACTACGCCCTGGTGATTTGCAAGGTAACTGGTTCCAATTGCGCTTAACTGATTTAGATCAGCCTCAAGCATTAGCTGAACGTTTAGAGTTAGTAAAGCAACAAGGTGTTGCAAACTATTTTGGTCAGCAACGTTTTGGTTATGGCGGCAATAACGTCATTAAAGCTCGCGCTTGGGGTAATAATGAATTCCGTGTTCGTGATAAGAGCAAGCGTAGTTTTTACTTATCAGCTGCACGCTCATGGATGTTTAACCAAGTATTGTCTGCGCGTATTGAGCAAAATCTTACCCGTGAAATTATGCTAGGTGATTGCCTACAAGCCGCTGGTGATGATCGCACGTTTATTGCTGAAACTATTACCCCTGAATTACAGCAACAAGTAATGCAAGGTGAAGTAGCAATTACAGGCCCATTGCTAGGTGATAACGCTTTACCTACAACAGCTGATGCACAAGCATTTGAATTAGCGATTGTTGAGCAAGAACCTGCACTTGTAGCATTAGTACGTGATAATCGTATGCGTCATGATCGTCGTTCATTATTATTACTACCACAAGATATGCAATGGCAGTTTGATGATAATGGCGTGATCCTTTCTTTTGCTTTACCTGCTGGCAGTTTTGCGACTTCGGTCGTGCGTGAGTTGATCATGCCGCTAGAATCAGAAGGTATGAATGATGAGAATACTGATCAGCAATGATGATGGTATTTTTGCTGAAGGTATTAATACGTTAGCTGAGGTCCTAAGTGAGCTTGGTGAAGTAACGGTAGTTGCCCCTGATCGTAATCGATCAGGGGCATCCAATTCATTAACGATTGATTACCCATTACGTATTCGTCAGCAAAGTGACAATAAAGTCGCGGTTCAAGGTACGCCAGTAGATTGTGTCCATTTTGCATTAACTGAATGGTTAGATAACTTGCCCGATATTGTGGTGGCGGGGATTAATCATGGTGCAAATTTAGGCGATGATGTGCTTTATTCTGGCACGGTTGCTGCGGCGACTGAAGGTTATTTTTTAGGTGTACCTGCGATTGCAGTTTCATTAGTGGGTGATACCCATTTTGATACTGCTGCTCAAGTTGTAAAAATCTTGATTGAAAAAATGGTCATGCAGCCATTATCTATATCTACTCAAAAAATTATTAATGTTAATGTTCCTGATGTGCCTTTTGATCAACTAAAAGGGTGGAAAACAACCCGCTTAGGGGCACGTCATCGGGCTGTGAGTATGATTAAAAAAACCGATCCTCGTGGGAATCCCTTATATTGGTTAGGACCTCCGGGTGATACACAAGATGCTACCGAAGGCACTGATTTTTTTGCGATTGAACATGGAGAAGTTTCTATTACTCCGTTACAAGTCGACCTGACTGCGCATGATGCAATAGTTGGGCTAGAAAGCTGGATGCATGCGGTGGAGATTCGATAACTATGCGTTATCAGAGGCAAGTTGATAAATTAATTGCGTTATTAGTGAATCGAGGTATTACCGATCAGCGAGTGCTGCAAGCTATTGCTGCGATACCTCGCCAATTTTTTATTGATGAAGCATTTTCTTATCAAGCTTATGAGAATAATGCGTTACCGATAGGCAGTGGTCAGACGATTTCACAACCTTATATTGTTGCAAAGATGACCTCGCTATTAGCATTAACGCCGCAATCATCGGTGCTAGAAATTGGTACTGGATCCGGTTATCAAGCGTCAGTGTTAGCGCAATTAGCTGATCATGTTTATTCTGTTGAGCGAATTAAAGGCCTGCAATGGCAAGCAAAACGACGTTTTAAACAATTAGAATTATATAATATTTCGACTAAACATGGTGATGGATGGCAAGGTTGGGAAAGTAAAGGCCCATTTGATGCTATTATTGTTACCGCCGCGCCAAGTGAGGTTCCCCAGAGCCTATTAACCCAACTTGCCGATGGTGGTCGATTAATATTACCCGTAGGGTATTCAGAGCAAGTGTTAAAATTGATTGTTCGCAATGGCGAACAGTTTATTGAAACGGATATCGAACCTGTTAAATTTGTGCCGTTAGTGGCTGGAGATTTGGCGTAAATCATGAGTATTGAGCGTATGATAAAAAAAATAATTCAACCTTCTTTGCTAGCAGTAACCTGTGTGGTGCTGTTATCTGCATGTAGTAGTCATACGCCTGCGCCTGTTTCAAATCTTGCTAAAGATTATTCACAATTGCAACGTGGCAGTTTTCATGGCAGTTATTACACTGTTCAGAAAGGAGATACGCTGTATTTTATCTCTTATATGACCGGGCGTGATGTTAAAGATATCGTTAAGCTAAACCGCTTACCTTACCCTTATACGATTTATCCTGGGCAAAGATTGGCGATTCCAACAGCGGATAGTCAAGGGCGTACTAATAACGTCGTTGTAATGCCAATAATTGCACCATCAGCTGCAAAAACGGTAACCCAGACCGTACATAAACCCGTCATCAAAAAACCAGTAGTGCAAAAAACAACCAATAAACCAGTTGCTAAGCAAGAAGCAAAAGAGTACTCTGAAAAAACAAAAGTTAACAAACCTGTAACAAATAAGCCAGTAACAAAACCAACGTTACATGTTTCAAGTTCTGGCTGGGCTTGGCCTGTGAAAGGTAAAATTATTGAAGGGTTCTCAAACGCAGATAATGGCAATAAAGGTATCGATATTACTGCCGCTCGTGGTACGCCAATTCGCGCAACATCAGCTGGAAAAGTGGTTTATGCCGGTGATGCACTGCGAGGATACGGTAATTTAGTGATCATTAAGCACAGTGAAGATTACCTTAGTGCTTATGCGCACAACGATAAAATATTAGTTAAAGAGCAACAATCAGTTAAAGCTGGTCAGGAAATAGCGACGATGGGGAGTTCTGGTGCATCAAGTGTTCGATTGCATTTTGAAATCCGCTATAAAGGAAAGTCTGTCGATCCAATGCGCTTTCTTCCTAAGTAGTTCGCCATAATAAAAATAGAGAAACGTATAAATCAGAGATGACATCATGACGTTGTAATGTCTTTAACTCGCCATCTGGGAGGCGCTATGAGTAGAAGCAGCACAGCCAAAAAACTTGAATCATTGACATTAGATGACAGCATTGAACGTAATAGTTTAGTGGTGTCCACTGATAATAATTCTGATACGTCAGCATCGACAGAAGCTGCTGATATCTCCAAATATGAGACAAGCGCTAAAGTACTTGATGCAACCCAACTTTATCTTGGTGAAATTGGATATTCTCCATTGCTCACTGCCGAAGAAGAAGTGTTGTATGCACGTCGGGCATTACGCGGTGATGAGGTGTCACGTAAACGGATGATTGAAAGTAATCTTCGGTTAGTCGTGAAAATATCCCGTCGTTATAGCAACCGTGGTTTAGCCTTACTTGATTTAGTTGAAGAGGGAAATTTAGGTCTTATTCGTGCAGTTGAAAAATTTGACCCTGAGCGAGGTTTCCGTTTTTCAACTTATGCAACATGGTGGATCCGTCAAACTATTGAACGGGCGATCATGAACCAAACCCGTACTATTCGCTTGCCCATCCATGTTGTGAAAGAGCTTAATGTTTATTTACGTACTGCACGTGAATTAGCACAAAAGCTTGATCATGAGCCAACTGCTGAAGATATTGCACTGCAACTTGAAAAATCCGTTGATGATGTTAACCGTATGCTGCGTCTTAATGAGCGAGTGAGTTCGGTTGATAATCCGATTGGTGGTGATTCTGATAAAGCACTATTAGATATAATCCCCGATGAAAAAGGCGGTAGTCCTGAAACCTCCACTCAAGATGATGACATTAAAAATTCTATTGTTCATTGGTTGCAAGATCTTAACCCTAAACAGCGTGAAGTGCTGGCACGACGATTTGGTTTGTTAGGTTATGAAGCATCAACATTAGAAGATGTTGGTCGTGAAATCGGCTTAACGCGTGAGCGAGTACGTCAGATTCAGGTTGAAGGCTTACGCCGTTTACGTGATATGTTAACCCACCAAGGGTTAAGTATTGAGTCGTTATTTAATCAAGAAATGTAGTAATCAATCATCGATAACCGTCTTTTTAATGATCACTTTTACGCTATCGATAATAGAGACTCTTTAATAATAAAAAAGGACGCTAAAGCGTCCTTTTTTAATGGCTGTTATCTGGCCGTGATTACGCTAATAACGCTTTTAGACGATACAGCTCATCTAATGCTTGGCGAGGGGTTAATTCATCAGGATTAACCTTTGCTAATGCTTCTTCGACGTCGCTTGGCTCTGGAATCAAACTTAACTGATGTTCTTCTCGCGGCACTTGCCCTGTGATTTTAGCTGATGGTTGGGCTTTTTGATGCCCCAGCGCCTCTAATTGCTTGAGTTTTATTTTAGCGCGTTTAATTACAGCTTTTGGTACACCCGCTAGGCTAGCAACCGCTAAACCATAAGATTTGCTGGCAGCACCGTCTTGAACGCTATGCATAAATGCAATATTGTCGCCATGCTCAATGGCATCAAGGTGGACATTGGCTAAACCTGAAAGTAGTGAAGGTAATTCGGTGAGCTCAAAATAGTGAGTAGCAAATAATGTCATTGCCGCAATTTTATCCGCTAACCATTCTGCACTTGCCCACGCGAGAGAGAGGCCATCATAGGTACTGGTACCACGGCCAATTTCATCCATTAACACTAAACTGTGTTTGGTTGCATTATGGAGAATATTAGCGGTTTCTGTCATTTCGACCATAAAGGTTGAACGACCAGACGCAAGATCATCTGATGCGCCAATACGGGTGAAAATACGATCCAGTGGACCGATAGTTACCGCTTCTGCAGGAACAAAAGATCCAACATGTGCCAGTAAGGCAATCAGTGCAGTTTGGCGCATGTAAGTTGATTTACCACCCATGTTAGGACCGGTAATAATCAACATACGACGATCTTGGTGTAACGCGATTGGGTTAGCGATAAACGGTTCACTTAAGACTTGCTCAACCACAGGGTGACGACCCGCTGTAATATTAATCCCTGTTGTCGTCGTCAATTGTGGGCGGCAGTAATTTAAGCTGTCTGCACGTTCTGCTAAGTTTGCTAGTACATCTAATTCAGATAAGGCACTTGCTGCTAACTGTAACCGTTCTAAATGCGGTAACAATTGATCAAATAATTCTTCCCACAGCTTTTTCTCAAGCGCTAATGCTTTTGATTTTGAATTTAGCACCTTATCTTCGTGCTCTTTTAATTCAGGAATAATATAGCGTTCAGCATTTTTAAGCGTTTGGCGGCGAATATAGTGATCAGGAACTAAGTGGCTTTGACCACGGCTGACCTGAATAAAGAAACCATGAACCTGATTAAAACCTACTTTAAGGCTATCAATATCGTGACGCTCACGTTCGCGAGTTTCAAGGTTGGTTAAATATTGTTTAGCGCCATCGGCTAAATCTCGCCATTCATCTAATTCAGCATTATAGCCAGGGGCTAATACACCGCCATCACGAATAATAACCGGTGGGTTTTCAATGATAGCGCGTTCAAGCAATTGGCACAGATCATCCATAGGTGCTGAATCTTGGGCTAATTCACCAATACGCGCTTGTGGAATTTCTGCTAATAATTGTGCCAGCTCAGGTAAGTATTGCATTGCAGTACGCATACGCGCTAAATCACGAGGTCGAGCTGAGCGTAAAGCTAATCGTGCCACGATACGCTCTAAATCTCCCATATGACGTAAGACACTTGCCATATCGACAAACATGCCACTGTCTTTAAACGCCTCGATAGCATTTAAACGGCCATTTAATTGGTGTTGATCGCGAATGGGTTGATGTAACCAGCGCTTTAGTAAGCGGCTACCCATAGGGGTCGCGGTATGATCGAGTACGGCGGCAAGGGTGTTATCAAAACCACCGGCTAAGTTTTGGGTTAATTCTAAATTACGGCGAGTGGCGGCGTCTAAAATTACTGCATGATCTTGGGTATCGAGGGTGATCGCACGAATATGAGGTAATGCGGTGCGTTGAGTATCTTTGACATATTGCATCAAACAACCAGCAGCACATAAACCAAGATTGGCTTTTTCGACGCCAAAGCCTACTAAATCACGGGTACCAAATTGTAATGTCAGTTGTTGGCGTGCCGTTTCTAATTCAAATTCCCAAATCGGACGACGACGCTTACCTTTGAACGGTTCAACTAAATGTAGATACGTAAAATCTTCAGGATAAAGCAGTTCAGCGGGGCTCGTACGTTGTAGCTCGGCTTGCATTTCTTCTTCAGTTGTCGGCTCGGTTAACATGAAGCGGCCTGAGGTAATATCAAGCGTTGCGTAGCCAAATTTATTATTGGCAGTATAAATAGCAGCAATAAGGTTATCACGACGTTCGTTCAGTAAAGCTTCATCACTGACGGTACCTGGGGTGACGATACGTACAACTTTACGCTCTACAGGGCCTTTGCTGGTGGCTGGATCGCCAATTTGCTCACAAATAGCAACGGATACCCCTTGTTGAACCAATTTAGCCAAGTAGCCTTCAACTGCATGGTAAGGTACTCCAGCCATTGGTATTGGTTCACCATTGGTCGCGCCACGTTTTGTCAGAGAGATATCAAGTAATTGTGAAGCTCGCTTGGCATCATCAAAAAACATCTCATAGAAGTCGCCCATGCGGTAGAACAATAAAATATCAGGGTTTTCAGCTTTGATCCGAAGGAACTGCTGCATCATAGGAGTATGTTTTTCTAAGCCTTTTATCGTCACGATATTGCCTACTCTTGCTGGTTCAACGTCGGCTACTTGGAATAGCTCGACCAATAAAATAATAGAGTCTAAGGATACGTGAATCAGCGGATCGGTCAAAGTAGCCATTGAACTTTTTTTATCATCTTTGCAATGGTATTGAACAAGCGTAAAGTTAGCTTATATACATCAATGTATTAAAAGACAATAAATAGAAACCAGCTTGGAGGCATTAATGGTAAATATTGAACAATTGGCTTATGAACTTGGTGAAGCATTAAATACTAAGCAGTGGGTCGCAACGACGGCTGAGTCTTGTACTGGTGGCGGGGTTTCATTTGCTATTACCGATATTCCAGGAAGCTCGGCATGGTTTAACCGTGCCTTTATTACTTATAGCAATGAAGCTAAGAAGCAAATGCTCAGTGTAAGTGAACAAGCTCTGACAGAATTTGGTGCGGTGAGTGAGGCGGTTGTTTTTGAAATGGCTTGCGGTGCTTTAGCGGCTTCACGTGCAGATATTAGTGTGGCAATCAGTGGTATTGCTGGTCCTGATGGTGGTAGTGAAGATAAACCTGTAGGTACAGTATGGTTTGCTTGGGCTGATGCAACCGGATGGCAGCAGACACAATGTCGTTTATTCAGTGGTTCACGCCAACAGGTTAGACAACAAGCAATAGCGGAAGCGTTATCGGGTTTGATTACTCGAGTAAACAAGGTAATAGAAGAGTGATCTCTTTTATAAAGATCGCATTTAACAAAAAAAATTAAACCAGAACTAGACACTGTATGAATAGACAGTATACTAAGTCTCATATCCAGATCAGTAACTTTATTTTAGCATCCGTTGGAGAGTCAAATGGACGACAACAAGCAGAAGGCTCTTGCCGCAGCGTTAGGCCAGATTGAGAAGCAGTTCGGTAAAGGTTCAATTATGAAATTGGGCGATAATAAAACAATGGATATCGAAACTATTTCGACGGGTTCATTGTCCCTTGATATCGCGCTAGGTGCTGGTGGTTTACCAATGGGACGTATCGTAGAAATCTACGGTCCAGAATCATCAGGTAAAACAACACTGACACTTGAAGTTATCGCATCAGCTCAGAAAAATGGTAAAACCTGTGCTTTTATTGATGCTGAGCACGCTCTTGATCCCGTTTATGCAGGAAAGCTAGGCGTTGATATTAATGAATTATTAGTGTCTCAACCTGATACTGGTGAGCAGGCTCTAGAAATTGTTGATGCACTCGCACGTTCAGGTGCCGTTGATGTAATTGTTATTGACTCCGTTGCAGCCCTAACACCAAAAGCTGAAATCGAAGGCGAAATGGGTGACTCTCATATGGGTCTGCAAGCACGTATGTTATCGCAAGCAATGCGTAAATTAACGGGTAACCTTAAACAGTCTAACTGTATGTGTATCTTCATTAACCAGATTCGTATGAAGATTGGTGTGATGTTTGGTAATCCAGAAACCACAACTGGTGGTAATGCACTGAAGTTCTATGCTTCTGTTCGTCTTGATATTCGTCGTACTGGCGCAATCAAAGATGGTGATGAGGTTGTTGGTAACGAAACTCGTATTAAAGTCGTTAAGAACAAAATTGCTGCACCGTTTAAGCAAGCTGAAACCCAAATTCTATATGGCCAAGGTTTTAACCGTAATGGTGAATTGGTTGACCTTGGTGTAAAAAATAAATTAGTTGAAAAAGCGGGTGCTTGGTATAGCTACCAAGGCAATAAAATTGGTCAAGGTAAAGCAAACTCTTGTAAATACTTAGTTGAAAATCCTGCGATTGCTGCTGAGATTGAAAAGAAACTGCGTGATTTACTGTTAGCACCTGTTGTTGCTGAAACTGACACAAAAGATGCCGCAAAAAAAGATGCTGAAAATGGTGAAGCTTTTTAATTAAAGTAGAATCAATCTCCTTTATATTGTACATCTATAATTAACCCAGCCTTCGTGCTGGGTTTTTTTATGGCTTTATTTTAAGTGCTAATTATATTGAGAAGGGCTAATTTAATTGACAAATTTACCGTATTTTCTGCTTTAATATGTCAGATTATAGTTTTAACTTTATATTTATTCGTTATTGAATTTATTAGGTAGGCATATTTGCAATGAAAAAACACGTATCGTTGATACGTTGGATGGGACAAACTATTCGACGATTTACCAAGTGGCTTTACACTCTTCGCCATATTTTTGTGGCTTTGTTTGTT
The DNA here is from genome assembly GCF_021236965.1 of Photobacterium carnosum. Lineage (NCBI taxonomy): Bacteria > Pseudomonadati > Pseudomonadota > Gammaproteobacteria > Vibrionales > Vibrionaceae > Photobacterium > Photobacterium carnosum. Next base: position 61,619 of record NZ_WMDN01000019.1, read on the forward strand.
TTAGGTAATAGTGGTCTTATTTTTCATACGATTTATGGCTTACCTATTAACTTATGGACGTTGTTTAATGTTCGCGATTATGATCAAATAAATGCCAGTTTTTTGACTAATGCACCTTATTTTATGTTAGGTGTGTTTATCGTCATGAGTTCGGTAGGACTCTTTTTTAGAGCACGAATTTCATGGATGATCAGTTTTACATTAATGTTGATCAATATTTTTTATACCGCCCATATTCATCCGCAACAAACGCATAATATTCACTATGGTATTGCGTCACTAATTTTATTATTTATGGTGCGCAAATACTTTTCTAAAAGCAGTGTTGCCGCCGGTAGTATCTTTGCGTTAATTAGTGTGATTACTTTATTGTTAACCTCCACCTATGGTGCGCTGTATTTTGGTGATGGTTTTAACCCGAAGATCACCAGTTTATTGACCGCGTTTTATTATGCGATAGAAACCATGTCTACTGTTGGCTATGGTGATATTGTTCCTATTTCTGAACCTGCGCGATTATTTACTATTTCGGTTATAGTGTCTGGTATTACCGTCTTTGCCACATCGGCAACGTCAGTGTTAGGTCCTGTTGTTCATAGTGGTTTTGAGCGACTTGTTAAAGGGAATAGTAAAAAAATGGATCGTACAAATCATTTTATAATTTGTGGCTTATCAAGCCTTGCCATTAATACCATTAAGCAATTAACGGAGCGTAAGCAGCCCATTACAGTTATTGTTTCACCGCGAATACAACAAGCAGCTAAAGATCAATTAGAAGGGCTTGATGTGGTGATTGGTGATTATAGTGATGGTGCTATTTTAACCCAAGCTGGCGTTATGAATGCTAAAGCGGTACTTGCGCTGAGTGATGATGATGCCGATAACGCGTTTATTGTATTATCTGCAATTGAATTAGCCAGTTCCGCACGTACTGTGGCATTAGTGAACGAAAGTAAAAATATTAATAAAGTAAAAGTGTTAATCCTGACATTGTAATTTCACCGCAACAGTTTGCGAGTGATATTCTGGCTCGATTATTAAATGGCGAAAGTATCGATAGTGATTCGATTGTGGCGTCGCTATTGCATTCAGTACAAGGGCTATCAGAAAAAGAAATTAAGAAATAATATTACTGTACGGCGTGCGCCGGGGGATTATTTGATACATTTTGCCACATATCATTTCCCGTAATAGCTACCGTTGTTTTACAATAGCCCCCAAAAAATTTATCTTAGCTTTATTATTAGATGGTGATTGTTCATTGTTCCTTATGGTTTAAGGGGTGAACAGTTATCGAAGAAAATCGCCATGAGGTGTTTTTCTGTCCTTCTATTCCAAGCATTAATTCAGGATTTGCCTATGTACATGAGCACTGATGAGATTCGCCGCGCGTATCTTGCATTTTTCGAGAGCAAAGGCCACCAGATCGTGGACAGCTCATCTCTTGTACCTGCGAATGACCCAACGTTGTTATTCACTAACGCAGGTATGAACCAGTTTAAAGATACATTCCTAGGTCTTGAGAAGCGTAACTATACACGTGCAACAAGCGCTCAGCGTTGTGTTCGTGCGGGTGGTAAACATAACGACCTTGAAAATGTTGGCTTTACTGCTCGTCACCATACTTTCTTTGAAATGTTAGGTAACTTCAGTTTTGGCGATTACTTCAAGCATGATGCTATTGGTTATGCATGGGAGTTTCTGACAAAAGAGCTTAAACTTGCTGAAGATCGTTTAGTTGTTACTATCTATGAAAGTGATGATGAAGCGTTTGAAATCTGGAATAAAGAAATTGGTATTCCAGCTGATCGCATTGTTCGTATTGGTGATAATAAAGGTGCACCATTTGCTTCAGATAACTTCTGGCAAATGGGTGATACTGGTCCTTGTGGTCCATGTTCTGAGATTTTCTATGATCACGGTGATCACATCTGGGGTGGCCGTCCAGGTACACCAGAAGAAGATGGCGATCGCTTTATTGAGATCTGGAATAACGTATTTATGCAGTTCAACCGTCAAGCTGACGGCACAATGGAACCGCTACCTAAGCCTTCTGTTGATACCGGCATGGGTATTGAGCGTATTGCTGCAATTATGCAAGGCGTACACTCAAACTACGAAATCGATATTTTCAAAACCTTAATTAAAGAAGCCGCTGCTGTTATTGGTTATGACGATCTTTCTAACCAATCATTACGTGTTGTTGCTGACCATATCCGTTCTTGTGCTTACTTGATTGCTGACGGTGTTATGCCTTCAAATGAAGGCCGTGGTTATGTATTACGTCGTATTATTCGTCGTGCAGTACGTCACGGTAACAAGCTAGGCGCACAAGGCGTATTCTTCTACAAACTTGTTGGTCCATTAGCTGAGATCATGGGTTCTGCGGGTGAAGATCTAAAAGCCCAGCAAGAGCTAGTAGAAAAAGTGTTAAAGATTGAAGAAGATAACTTCAGTCGTACGCTTGATCGTGGTCTAACGATTCTTAATGAAGCATTAGACAATATCGACGGTAATGTACTTGATGGTGAAACAGTATTTAAACTTTATGATACTTACGGTTTCCCTGCTGACTTAACTAACGACGTTGCTCGTGAGCGTGGTTTCTCAATCGATGAAGATGGTTTTGAAACAGCAATGGCAGCTCAACGTCAACGTGCGCGTGACGCGGGTAACTTTGGTGTTGATTACAATGACGTAATCAAAGTTGATGCTGAAACAACGTTCTGTGGTTACAGCGCGACGGATGGCGAAGGTGTGATTGTTGCGTTATACCGCGATGGTAATGCTGTTGACACCATTAATGCTGGCGAAGATGCATTGGTTGTATTATCAAATACACCATTTTATGCAGAATCAGGCGGTCAATGTGGTGACAGTGGCCTACTAACGGCTGAAGGCGTGGTGTTTAACGTTGCAGATACACAGAAGTTTGGCGCGGCATCTGGCCATAAAGGTCAATTAGTTGAAGGCTCATTAACGGTTGGTCAACAATTGACTGCTGCTGTTGATTCAGAGCGTCGTCAAGCGATTAGTTCAAACCACTCTGCAACTCACTTAATGCACGCTGCACTGCGTACTATTTTAGGTGATCACGTTGGCCAGAAAGGTTCATTAGTAAAAGCGGATAGTCTTCGTTTTGACTTCTCAAACCTAGAAGCAGTTAAACCTGAACAGTTACGTGCTGTTGAGAATATGGTTAACGAACAAATTCGTGCTAACCATAGTATTGATACTAACATCATGGATATCGACACGGCGAAAGCAAATGGTGCAATGGCATTGTTTGGTGAGAAGTACGATGATGAAGTACGTGTATTGAGCATGGGTGACTTCTCAACTGAGCTTTGTGGTGGTGTTCACGCAACACGTACAGGTGATATCGGTCTGTTTAAGATCCTATCTGAAAGTGGTATCGCTGCGGGTATTCGCCGTATTGAAGCGGTTACTGGTGCTGGCGCGATTGCGGCAATGCACACTGAAGATATGATGCTAGCGAAAACTGCTCGTTTAGTGAAATCTGACGTGGCTTCTGTTGTTAGCAAAGTGGATGCGTTAGTGACCCACAGCAAACAACTAGAAAAAGAAATTCAACAATTGAAAGATAAGCTAGCGGCACAAGAAGGTGCGGGTCTTATTAATCAAGTGCAAGAAATTAACGGCGTTAAAGTATTAATTGCGAAGCTTGATGGTGCTGATAACAAAGCATTACGTGGCATGGTTGATGAGTTAAAAAATCAGCTAGGTAGCGGTGTGGTGTTATTAGGTAATGTTAGCGAAGGTAAAGTCGGTTTAATTGCTGGTGTAACTAAAGATTTAATTGGCAAAGTAAAAGCGGGTGAGTTAGTTAATTTGGTGGCATTGCAAGTTGGTGGTAAGGGCGGCGGTCGTCCTGATATGGCACAAGCTGGCGGTACTGACGCAGCAGCATTGCCTGCGGCATTAGAGACTGTTGCACCATGGCTAGCTGACAAACTGTAATCACTGGAGAGGTAATGTGGCACTATTAGTGCAGAAATTTGGTGGTACGTCAGTTGGTAGTATTGAACGGATAGAAGCTGTTGCTGAGCGAGTAATAAAAGCTCGCCAGTGTGGCCACCAAGTTGTTGTTGTATTGTCTGCAATGGCCGGTGAGACTAATCGGTTATTGGGCCTAGCTAAGCAAATTGATGCGATACCCACCCCTCGCGAGTTAGATGTTTTACTCGCAGCTGGTGAGCAAGTGTCAATTGCCTTATTGGCTATGGCGTTGAATAAGCGAGGCCATAGCGCAACCTCTTTGACGGCAGATCAAGTTGTTATTCATACCGATAGCAATTTTAATAATGCCACAATCAATGAGGTTGAAACCCATAATATGACCACATTACTTAGCCAAGGCAGCATTGTTGTCGTGGCTGGTTTTCAAGGGCGTGATATTGATGGCAATATCACAACCTTGGGACGTGGCGGGTCAGATACCACTGCGGTTGCTATTGCTAGTGCTCTTAATGCAGATGAATGTCAGATTTTTACAGATGTTGACGGAGTGTATTCTACTGATCCAAGAATTGTACCAAGTGCGGCTCGTTTAGATGTTATTCACTTTGATTACATGACTTGCATGGCGCGCCTAGGGGCAAAAGTGCTACAATTACAGTCTGTAGAGTATGCGTGCCAGCATCGCGTTCCATTACGTGTTCTTTCTTCATTTGAAGAAGGGCAGGGAACGTTAGTGAATTTTGATGTAATGAATAATCAGAACATCATTGGCGTTGCGCTTCAAAGGCAGCAAGTTTTAGTTAATATTATGCTACCAACGGCTGTTCTTAATGAACAGTTGGACCTCTATGGTTTGACAGCTTGGAATTTATCAACTAATTCTAGTGATGAGATGTCACAAATCGTTATTTCTAATGATGATTTAGCTCGTTTAAGGCTAGTGTTTAATAACAAAATGCGCCATATTGGTATGGTCTCTATACTTTCCTTGATTGGAAAGGATATTCAGCAACATTTGGAGTCTATCCAAATGGTTCTGCATGAGGCTGGCATTACAGTGCATACATATCAGGGCGATAATAAGTGTTTATCTTTATTGATTAATGAAGATGATCATCTTGTTGCTGTTGATTTAATCCATGAAAAATTTGTGGTCGATGGCCAGTGTTTAGGTAATCTATCGCATCTTGCTGTTTCTTGAGCCACGGCTATTTACGAAATTGTGAATTTTATTGGATAAAACGTTAAATTCTTATAAGACAGAGATTACTCAAGGAGCACTCGAATGCTAATTTTAACACGTCGTGTAGGTGAAACTCTAATGATCGGTGACGAAGTAACTGTCACTGTTCTTGGTGTTAAAGGAAATCAGGTACGTATTGGTGTTAACGCACCTAAAGAAATATCTGTTCACCGTGAAGAAATATACATGCGAATTCAAGCAGAAAAAGAAGCTGGTACTCCGAGTACTGGTAACTACTAATTCGAAGAGGGCTAGGATAATTATCCTGGCCTTTTTTGTGCCTGTAGAAAAGTAACATCCTATAAGTTGTCATTAAATCTATTCCAAAGATGCTATTTTTTAGGTTTGTCTTTGAATGGATTATTAGTCTGATAAAGTGAATATTTCCATGCCCACGTTGTATTAATTATCGCATTGCTTACTAAGTGTTCATTCGTGCGGCGAGTATTGGTTTTTTGCAATAAAGTGTTTGACTTATTTTTGGCTAACAGTAATATGTGCCTCCACAACACGGTGAGGTGGCCGAGAGGCTGAAGGCGCTCCCCTGCTAAGGGAGTATATGGTTTATCCCGTATCGAGGGTTCGAATCCCTCCTTCACCGCCATTATTTTTTAATGGATATTGTGACGCTTTCTTGTTGATTTAATTATCTTAATTTGGGATAATGAAACGGTAATAAAGCACAGTGCGCGCGTAGCTCAGCTGGATAGAGTACTTGGCTACGAACCAGGCGGTCGGAGGTTCGAATCCTCCCGCGCGCACCATTATTTAAGCAATGAGTATTGTTAGCCTTTAGCAGCTAATGTTACTTGTTACTTGCACCGAATTGTGTGGTGAGGTGGCCGAGAGGCTGAAGGCGCTCCCCTGCTAAGGGAGTATACGGTTTATCCCGTATCGAGGGTTCGAATCCCTCCTTCACCGCCATTCTTTATTGATGGCAACGATGTTGATATCAATATGGTGTTTTCTTTAGCAAGAAACACCCAGTGCGCGCGTAGCTCAGCTGGATAGAGTACTTGGCTACGAACCAGGCGGTCGGAGGTTCGAATCCTCCCGCGCGCACCATTATTTAAGCAATAGGTTAATTGTGATTATTAACGTGTTACTTATACCAATTTGTGTGGTGAGGTGGCCGAGAGGCTGAAGGCGCTCCCCTGCTAAGGGAGTATATGGTTTATCCCGTATCGAGGGTTCGAATCCCTCCTTCACCGCCATTCTTTGTTTTTTCTAAAGATTATCGAAAGGTAAGATTTGGCGATTGCATAATTCCTTTTATAGCTAAAAGGAATGGTTTCTGGGAATAAATTCCTAATTAAAGAAACCCAGTGCGCGCGTAGCTCAGCTGGATAGAGTACT